>NZ_JBEOWS010000012.1:0-61499 GCF_040296125.1 Streptomyces sp. NPDC002265
CGGATATGCCGGGGTCGTCGGCCGCAACCCGGTGCGCCAGTGCGCTCAGCCGCGGGGTGCGGCCGCCGGGACTGCCGGGCCGCAGCTCGTACGAGGCCTTGTCGCCGACGAGTTGCCGCCGCCCCGCGTTGTACGGCGCGGACAGCAGGTCGTCGAGCGGCACCTCGGCCGCGTCCCCGTACCAGGCCTCGCGGTCGGCCATGGCGAGCTTGCAGCCCTCGACCAGCAGATGGACGTACTCCTCGGAGCCGTACGGGGGCAGCTCGGGCGGGAGCAGGGCGAGCTGCTGGAGGAGGGCCGGGCCCTGGCTCCAGGGGCCGGCCTTGCACAGGGTCCAGCCGTTCCAGTCGTAGGTCACCGGTGTCTCGTAGGACGCGGACCAGCCCGCCAGGTCGGCGGCCGCGAGGGTGCCGGTGTGGTGCTCGCCGCTGGTGTCCAGGGTGGGCCGCCGCGCCTGCCGTACCAGCGCCTCGGCGACGAAACCGGTGCGCCACACCTCGCGCGCCGCCTCGATCTGCGCCTCCCGGCCGCCCGCCCCCGCGACCTCCGTGAGCAGCCGTTCCCAGGTGGCGGCGAGGGCGGGGTTGCGGAAGAGCTCACCGGGCCGCGGGGCCCGCCCGCCCGGGAGATAGACGTCCGCCGACGAGGTCCACTCGGTCTCGAACAGGTCCCGGACGGTCTCGACGGTCGCGCCGACCTTGTCCACGGGCGCGTGCCCGTCGCGGGCGTAGCCGATGGCGTACTTCAGGACGTCCGCCAGATGCCTGGTGCCGTGGTCGCGCAGCAACAGCATCCAGGCGTCGAACGCGCCGGGGACGGCGGCGGCCAGCGGCCCGGTTCCGGGGACGAGATCCAGGCCGAGTCCCCGGTAGTGCGCGACGGTGGCCGCGGCCGGTGCGACGCCCTGCCCGCACAGCACCCGCACCTCGCCGTCCGCGGGGGCGAGCAGGATCGGCACCTCGCCCGCGGGCCCGTTCAGGTGCGGCTCGACGACGTGCAGCACGAAGGCGCCGGCCACGGCGGCGTCGTAGGCGTTGCCGCCGTCCTCCAGCACGGCCATCGCGGACTGCGAGGCGAGCCAGTGGGTGGACGACACCATGCCGAAGGTGCCCTGAAGGGTGGGTCGGGTGGTGAACATGGGCCCCTCGTCTCGATGTCCGCGCGCGACGGCCGAGGCGGTCCGCACCGTGGGCCCGTACCCGGAGGACTCCGGGGAGCTCGGGCCGCGGCCGCCCCGTCCACTCCCCCGCGAGTCTATCGACGCGCCGCGCCGCCACCGGAGGTGCCGTCCGCCGCGTCCCCGGTGCCCGGCGGCCACCTGACCCGACCCGATCCGGCCACCCGTCCCGGCCTCGCCGACCCCCTTGGTCCCGCCGTCCGATCCGGGCCCGCCGCCGGCCCCGGTCCCGCCGTCCGATCCGGTCCGGTCCGGGCGCCCGCCCGGATCCCGTCGTCCCGGTGCTCGCCCCCCGGACCGTGTCGGCCTGTTCGGCACCTTCAACACCCTTGTCTGACAAGCCCGTTCGGGGAGCGGTCCGGCCGAGGGGTTCGGCGGCGCCGCCGTCCCGCGCCGCAGCCGGGGGACAAATCGCCGCACACGTCTCAGGAGTTACCGGTTGCTGTGACCGTTCGTGTACGCAGCGAGTTCACACTTCCACCCCACAGACAGACGTGTGACACTGGCGTCCCGTTCGCAGTGTGGACCCCCCTCCGCACCCACCCCCACGAGAAGTGCGCCTTGCGTTCACTGCCCCTGCCGCTCGCCCTCACCGCGCGTCTGTCGCCGGTCGTCGTGCTCGCCGCCGCCGGCTGGTCGCTGACGTCCGGACCGTTCGCGCCGACGCCGACGGCCGGGCAGGAGTCGGCCTCGACGACGCCCGGCTCGTCCGCCTCCGGCTCCTCCTCGACGGACGGATCCGGGTCGGGGTCCGGATCGGGTTCGGGGTCCGGTTCGGGTGCTGCCGTGAAGGCGTACGCCGCCGCCCCCACGCCGTGCACGAGCGTGGCCGTGAAGACGATCGAGTCGCTGGTGCCGGGGGCCAAGACGGACGGCAAGGAGATCCCCTCGACGGACACGAAGGCCCGCCGCACCTGCTCCTGGAACGCGCTGAAGGGGTTCGACTACCGGTGGCTCGACGTCTCCTTCGAGATCCTGGACTCGGAGCAGGCGGCGGAGAAGACGTACAAGGAGCGGATGACGGAGAAGAGCGGCGGCGGGGCCGTGCCCGGTCTCGGTGACGCCGCGTACTCGATCGTGAACCTCACCACCGAGGACAAGCAGCAGACACGCGAGGGCGAGGTGATCGTCCGCTCGTCGAACGCGCTGGTGGTCGTCACCTACAACGGCAGCGACTTCGAGACGAAGAAGGCGCCGGGCACGGACGAGATCAACAAGGGCGCGATCAAGGCGGCCAAGGACGCGATGACGACGCTGGCGGGCAGCGCGAAGAGCTGAGTCCCGGCCGCCCGCCCGCCGTGTGTCAGACCGTGTCCCGCTGCCGTCCGCTCAGCAGCATCAGGGCCACGTAGAGCACCATCGAGGTGCCGAGGCCGACCGCCCAGCCGTAGTCCGCGAGGGGTTCCAGCGCCGGGACGGGCCGCCCGTCGATCAGGGGCTTGAAGCTCGCGCCGCCGATCGCCAGGACACCGCCGACCGCGAAGGCGACGACGGCCCGCCAGTTCCAGCCGCCGTCGTACCAGTAGCGGCCGCCCGTGGTGTACAGGTCGGTGAGATCGAGCCGGCCGCGGCGCAGGATCCAGTAGTCGGCGATGAGGATGCCGGCGACCGTGCCGAGCAGCCCGCCGACCAGGCCGAGCCAGGTGAAGATGTAGCCCTGCGGGTCGGAGTACAGCTTCCAGGGGAAGATCAGCACGCCGAGCACGCAGGTGGCCAGGGCACCGGTGCGGAAGCTGATCCGGCGGGGCGCGATGTTGGAGAAGTCGAAGGCCGGGGAGACCAGGTTGGCCGCGATGTTCACGGACAGGGTCGCCACCAGTACCGTGACCAGCGCGTAGAGCAGGCCCACGACGTTGTCGGTCTTGGCGGCCAGCTGTACCGGGTCCCAGACCGCCTCGCCGTAGACGGCCTGCGAGCCGGAGGTGACCAGCACCGACAGGAACGCGAACAGGGTCATGGTCGTGGGCAGGCCGAGCGCCTGGCCCCAGGTCTGCGCCTTCTGGCTTCTGCCGTAGCGGGTGAAGTCGGGGATGTTCAGCGACAGCGTGGACCAGAAGCCGATCATGCCCATGAGCGAGGGGGCGAACAGCTTCCAGAAGTCGGCGCCCCAGCCCAGCTTCGACGGCTGGTCGAAGAGCGGGCCGAGGCCGCCCGCCTTGCTGCTCATCCACCACAGCATCACGAACGCGCCGACGAGCACGAAGGGCGCCGCCCAGTTCTCGAAGCGGCGGATCGTCTCCATGCCCCGGTAGATGACGGCGACCTGGATCGCCCAGAAGATCGCGAACGACAGCCACATGGTCCAGGGATGGCCGCCGAACTGCGAGGCGTCGGCCCAGCTGTCGCCGACGAGCTTCCCGGCGAGGAAGAAGATCGCCTCGCCGCCGATCCAGGTCTGGATGCCGAACCAGCCGCAGGCCACCAACGCTCGTACGACGGCGGGGAGGTTGGCGCCGCGCACCCCGAAGGAGGCGCGGGCGAAGACCGGGAAGGGGATGCCGTACTTCGGTCCCGCGTGCCCGGTCAGCAGCATCGGCACCAGCACGATCAGATTCGCCAGGGCGATGGTGAGCACCGCCTGCTTCCAGTCCATGCCGACCGCGATGAGACCGGAGGCGAGCGTCCAGGAGGCCGTGTTGTGGGCCATGCCGACCCACAGCGCGGAGAAGTTGTACGTGGTCCAGGTGCGCTTCTCGACGGGGACCGGCAGCAGGTCCTCGTTGGCGTACGGGCCACTGGGCGGCGGCGAGCCGGGGGCGAGTTCCACCCGGCCGTCGGGGAGGGTGACTTGGGAGGTCGGCGGTATGTCCGCGGAGGCGATGTCGGTCATGGGCAGGCCAATCGGGGAGACGGGACGGGAGAGGCCGTGCGGGTGATGCCGAGGGGGGTGCGCCCCGAAGACGAGCTCGCTCGGAGTGCCCTGGGCCCCCTTCCCGGAACGGCGGGAAGGGGGAGTTCACAAGAAGGGTCAGCCGTTGAGGGCCGGGATCACCCTCGATCCGTAGGCGTCGATCACGGCTTCCTGCGCGTCGTGCATGTCGTAGACGGCGAACTGGTCGACGCCCAGGGCGCGCAGCGCGTCCAGCTTCTCGATGTGCTTCTCGACCGGGCCGATCAGGCAGAACCGGTCGACGATCTCGTCGGGCACGAACTGGGTGTCGGGGTTGCCGGCGCGCCCGTGGTGCGCGTAGTCGTAGCCCTCGCGTGCCTTGATGTAGTCGGTGAGTTCGTCGGGGACGGCCGCCGAGTGCTCGCCGTACTTGGCGACCAGGTCGGCGACGTGGTTGCCGACCATCCCGCCGAACCAGCGGCACTCGTCGCGCGCGTGGGCGAGTGCCTCGGGCGAGTCGTCCTCGGTGACGTAGGCGGGGGCGGCGACGCAGATCTTCACCTCGGACGGGTCGCGCCCGGCGGCGACGGCCGCGTCCCGCACCGCCTTGACCATGTACTCGGTGAGGTAGAGGTCGGCGAGCTGGAGGATGAACCCGTCGGCCTCCTCACCGGTCATCTTCAGCGCCCTGGGGCCGTACGCGGCCATCCAGACCGGGAGTTCGGCGCCCGGCCTGATCCACGGGAACTTCACGACCGTACCGCCGAGGTCGGCCTCCTCGCCGCGGCCCAGCGCGCGGATGACCTTCATCGCCTCGCTTATACGGGCGAGGGTGTTGGGCTTGCGGCCCGCGACCCGCATCGCGGAGTCGCCGCGGCCGATGCCGCACACCGTGCGGTTGCCGAACATGTCGTTGAGGGTGGCGAAGGTGGAGGCGGTGACCTCCCAGGTGCGGGTGCCGGGGTTGGTGACCATCGGGCCGACCGTCAGCTTCGACGTGGCGGCGAGGATCTGGCTGTAGATGACGAACGGCTCCTGCCACAGCACGGCGGAGTCGAAGGTCCAGCCGTACGTGAAGCCGTTGCGCTCGGCACGCTTCATCAGGCTGATGACCCGCGAGGCGGGCGGGTCCGTCTGCAGGACGAGTCCGAAGTCCATGGGCGCCACTCCTAGTTGAGGTACTGACAGGTGGAGCGGGGCGTATAGACCCCGTGGCCGGCGTGCCCGGTGTACTCCCGCTCGTCGATGACGACCCGGCCGCGCGAGAGGACCGTCTCGACCCGGCCGGTCAGGCGCCTGCCCTCGTAGGCCGAGTAGTCGACGTTCATGTGGTGCGTCGCGGCGGAGACGACCTGCTCGGCGTGCGGGTCGTAGACGACCACGTCGGCGTCGGCGCCCGGGGCGATGGTGCCCTTCTTCGGGTACATGCCGAACATCCGGGCCGGGGTGGCGCAGGCGATCTCGATCCAGCGGCGGCGGGAGATGTGCCCGTCGACGACGGCCTGGTGGAGCAGGTCCATCCGGTTCTCCACGCCCGGCAGACCGTTGGGGATCTTGGAGAAGTCGCCTCGGCCGAGCTCCTTCTGGCCCTCGAAGCAGAACGGGCAGTGGTCGGTGGAGACCACCTGGAGGTCGTTGGTGCGCAGGCCCCTCCAGAGCGCCGCCTGGTGCTCCTTGGGGCGCAGGGGCGTGCTGCACACGTACTTGGCGCCCTCGAAGTCGGGCTCCGCGAGGTTGTCGGTGGACAGGAACAGGTACTGCGGGCAGGTCTCGCCGAAGACGTTCAGGCCCTCGTCACGGGCCCGGGCCAGCTCGGCGACGGCCTCCGTGGCCGAGACGTGCACGACGTACAGCGGGGCGCCCGCGACCTGCGCGAGCCGGATGGCGCGATGGGTGGCCTCGGCCTCCAGGAGCGCCTTGCGGACCTCGCCGTGGTAACGGGGGTCGGTCTCCCCGCGCGCCAGGGCCTGTTCGACCAGGACGTCGATGGCGATGCCGTTCTCGGCGTGCATCATGATCAGTCCGCCGTTCTCGGCGGAGCGCTGCATGGCGCGCAGGATCTGGCCGTCGTCGCTGTAGAAGACGCCGGGGTAGGCCATGAACTGCTTGAAGGAGGTGACGCCCTCCTCGACCAGCAGGTCCATCTCCTTGAGCGTCTCCGGGTTCACATCGGAGACGATCATGTGGAAGCCGTAGTCGATGGCGCAGTTGCCCTCGGCCTTGGCGTGCCAGGCGTCCAGGCCCTCGCGCAGGGAGTGCCCGACGCTCTGCACGGCGAAGTCGACGATCGTCGTGGTGCCGCCCCAGGCGGCGGCCCGGGTGCCGGTCTCGAAGGTGTCGGAGGCGAAGGTGCCGCCGAACGGCAGCTCCATGTGGGTGTGGGCGTCGACCCCGCCCGGGATCACGTACTTCCCGGTGGCGTCGATCACCCGCTCGGCCGTCCAGGCCTGGGCGGCCGGGGTGCCGGAGGCGGCGAGGGCGGCGATCCGGCCGTCCTCGATCAGTACGTCGGCGTGGATCTCGTCGGACGCGGTGATGACGAGGCCACCACGGATGACGGTACGGCTGCTCATGCTCCCTCTCCTGCCGTGTTCAACTCAGCTGTCGTACGGGTCGGTCGGTGCCGCCGGTCCGCTCCGCACCGGCCCGGCGGCACCGCTGCTTTCCTGCGGCTCGATCCGCCGGACAGGCCTTAGGGAGCGGTCAGCGGCTCGTACGCGTCGGGGCGACGGTCGCGGTAGAACTGCCAGCGGTCGCGCACCTCGCGCAGCGTCGCCAGGTCGAGGTCGCGGACGACGAGTTCGGTCTCCTTGTCGCCGGCCGGCTCGCCCACGAACCGGGCCTCGGGGTCGACGAAGTAGGACGTGCCGTAGAAGTCGTTGTCGCCGAGTTCCTCGACGCCGACCCGGTTGATGGCGCCGACGAAGTACTCGTTGGCGACGGCCGCGGCCGGCTGTTCCAGCTGCCACAGGTACCCGGACAGGCCGCGCGAGGTGGCCGACGGGTTGAAGACGATCTCGGCACCCGCGAGGCCCAGGGCGCGCCAGCCCTCCGGGAAGTGCCGGTCGTAGCAGATGTAGACGCCGATCCGGCCCACGGCGGTGTCGAAGACCGGCCAGCCGCTGTTGCCGGGCCGGAAGTAGAACTTCTCCCAGAAGCCGGGCACTTGCGGGATGTGGTGCTTGCGGTACTTGCCGAGGTACGTGCCGTCCGCGTCGATCACGGCGGCGGTGTTGTAGAGGACGCCGGGCTGCTCCTCCTCGTACATCGGCAGGATCAGGACGATGCCGAGTTCGCGGGCGAGTGCCTGGAAGCGCTGCACGATGGGGCCGTCGGGGATCCGCTCGGCGTACTCGTAGAACGCCTTGTCCTGGACCTGGCAGAAGTACGGTCCGTAGAACAGCTCCTGGAAGCAGAGGATCTGTGCTCCCTGCGCGGCCGCGTCCCGGGCCGCCTGTTCGTGCACCCGGATCATCGACTCCTTGTCGCCGGTCCAGGCGGTCTGGAAGAGGGCGGCGCGGATCACTCTGCTCATCGGGACCTCCGGTCGCTCGGGGTGCTGGGGCGGACGCCGGGGGTGCCGTCGTCCGCCCTTGGAGCGTAGGAAGTCCCTGCGACGGCTTTGAGTTGCACCGTGTCACGTCTGCGGGCGCGTGGCGTGCCACCGTGTCACACCTTCGTCGACCCATGTTTCACCGCCGTTTTCCCAGGTGGTCGCCTGTTTCAGCGCTGTTGCGCGTCGTGCGCCAGCAGCGCGATGTGCACCGAGGCCGCCTGCTCGAAGTCGTCGAGGTCCACGCCGAGCCGCGCCCGTATCGCCTCCAGCCGGCGGTACAGCGCGGGTCGGGAGACATGGTGGAGCTGGGCGGTGCGGGACTTGTTGCGGCCGGTGGCGAGATAGGTCCGCAGCACCGACAGCAGGTCCTCGTCGGCCTCGCGCAGCAGCCCGTCCAACTCCCGCTCCGCGAAGGACTGCACCTGGGGGTCGTCGCGCAACAGGCGGATCAGGCCGCGCAGGTGGACGTCGCGCAGCCGGACCACGGCAGGCAGGTCGAGGACGGAGGCCGAGTCGGCGACCGCCTCGGCCACGTGCCGGGCCTCGCGCAGTCCGGCGGGTACGTCGTCCCAGGCGGTGCGGCCGTCGGCCGCGGCGACGACCGTGCGGGCGGCGGACTCCGTACGCAGCCGGGCCGCGAAGTGCGCCGCGAGCACCTCGGCGTCCTGGTCGCGGGCCAGGCTCAGCAGGACGGCGGTGGATCTGCCGGTCAGCTCGGCGACCAGGCCCGGCATCCCCAGCAGGCGCAGGATCCGGTCGAGCCGGCCGGGGTCGCCGTCGCGCACGACCAGCGGGACGAAGGTGCGCCGGTTGACCGGCAGCCCGGCCGCCCGCGCCCGCGGCAGCAGCTGTCTGGCCGGTACGACCTCGCTGATCAGGTCGGTCAGCAGGCTCTGCGCGGACTGCTCCTCCCAGCTGTGGGCGGAACCGCCGCCGAGCATGCGGTGCAGCACGAGGGCCTCGGCGGCCCGGTCGGCGAGCAGCCGCCCGGTGGCGGCGTCACCGCGGTAGCCGCACAGCACGATGCCGCCCCACCGTTCCCCGCGCCCGCCGAGTTCGGCGCGGACCCAGCCGTCTCCCTCGCCGCGGCCGGCCTGGCGCGAGATGCGCTCCCAGTCGCGCAGCACGTCGTCCACGGCCGGCCGCTCGCCCGCGGTGGCCAGCACCCGGTGGGCGAGGTTGGTGACGACGACGGGACAGCCGCTGTGCTGGGCGATCTCGTCGAGCAAGGCTTGCAGTGGGGCGCCCGCAGTGATGAGGCCGGTCAGGGCGGTGCGGACGGCTTCGGAGAGGCTGACGGCGGCGAACTTGCGCCGCACCAGGCGGGACTGGACCTCCTCCGTCAGCTCGGCGAAGGGGAAGGGCCGGTGGAGCACCACCATGGGCAGTCCGCAGCGTTCGGCGGCGCGGCGCATGACGTCCGGCGGGGCCGGGAAGGCGCGGCCGAGTCCGAGGACGACGGCCGCGGCCTCGGCGCGGTGCAGGGAACGGATGTACTCCGCCTGGAGGTCCTCGTCGCCGGCCAGCAGCACCCCGGTGGTCAGGACCATCTCGCCGCCGCTGAGCATCACGCCGACGTCGGCGGCCTCGGCGACGTGCACCCAGCGCACGGGCCGGTCGAGCTGGCCCGCGCCGGCCACCACCTCGGGCTCCCCGGCGAGCACCCGCTCCAGGGTGAGGACCTGACGGACCGACAGGACGGGTTCCAGGACGGTGGTCATGGTGGTGTTCCCTTGCTGTGGTGTTACCGAATGCCGGTCACCGGCGAGCCGGTCACCCCCTGCCCGTGACCGGCTCGCGGCGACCGGACGTGCGTCACCGGGTGTCCGTCACGCGATGCCGCGCAGAGCGCTCTCCAGGATCGCGGCGCCCTCCTCGGCCTCCGCGACGGTCAGGGACATCGGCGGCGCGATCCGCAGGGCGCTGGTGTTGTGGCCGCCGCCCTTGCCGACGAGCAGTCCGCCCTCCCGGGCCGCTTCGAGCACGGCCGAGGCGGCCTGCGGATCGGCCTCGTCCGTACCGGGTCTGACCAGTTCGATGCCGATCATCAGGCCCCGGCCGCGCACCTCCCGCACCCACGGAAGCTGCGCGCCGACGGCCCGCAGCCGTTCGATGAGCAGTCCGCCGACCCGCCGGGCGTTGCCCTGGAGGTCGTGTTCGAGGAGGTAGCCGAGGTTGGCGAGGCCGGCCGCCATGGTGAGCTGGGTACCGCCGAACGTCGAGATGCTGTTGGCGTCCAGGCAGTTCATGATGTCGGCGCCGGCGATGACACCGCCGATGGAGGTGCCGTTGCCGATGCCCTTGGCGAAGGTGACGATGTCCGGCGGGCCGCTGCGGGCGTGCGCCTGCCAGCCCCAGAAGTTCTCGCCCGTACGGCCCCAGCCGGTCTGCACCTCGTCGGCGATCCACAGGACGCCCCGCTGCTTGAGCACCTCTCGGAAGGCCGCGTACAGGCCGTCGGGCGGCGAGGTGAAGCCGCCGACGCCCTGGATGGGCTCGGCGATCAGGGCGGCGGGCGGGCGGATGTGGCCCAGCAGGTCCGTGAGGTCGTCCACGCAGGCGGCGACGAAGGCGTCGTCGTCGAGATGCGCGAACGGTCCCCGGGTGCGCACCCCGCCGTGGACGTACAGCGTCTGGAGCGGGGACAGGGAGGTCGGGGACCAGCCGCGGTTGCCGGTGACGCCGACCGTGCTGAAGGACCGGCCGTGGTAGCTGTTGCGCATCGCCAGGACGGTGTTGCTGCGCCGGTAGGTGGTGGCGAGCAGCAGGGCTGTGTCGTTGGCCTCGGTGCCGGAGGTGGTGAAGAACACCCGGGCATTCGGGATCGCGCTCAACTTGGCGATCCGTTCGGCCAGTTCCACCATCGGCCGGTTGAGGTAGAGCGTGGAGGAGTGGATGATCCGGCCGGCCTGCTCACTGACCGCCTTGGTGACCTCGGGCAGCGCGTGCGCGGTCATCGTGGTCAGGATGCCGCCGAAGAAGTCCAGGTAGCGGTTGCCGTCGGCGTCCCAGACGTGCCGTCCCTCGCCGTGGGTGATCTCCAGCGGCTCCTCGTAGTAGAGCGCGAGCCAGTCCGGCAGGACGTTGCGGTGGCGTGCGTAGAGGTCGTTCACGGCTGGACCAGTCCCTCGTAGGCGTCGGGCCTGC
This sequence comes from Streptomyces sp. NPDC002265, assembly GCF_040296125.1. Classification (NCBI taxonomy): domain Bacteria; kingdom Bacillati; phylum Actinomycetota; class Actinomycetes; order Kitasatosporales; family Streptomycetaceae; genus Streptomyces; species Streptomyces sp. NPDC002265. The sequence continues at coordinate 10,711 of NZ_JBEOWS010000012.1, forward strand.
GGTCCCGGTAGAAGGCCCACTGCTGCCGGACCTCCTCGATCAGGTCGAAGTCGAGGTCGCGGACGACCAGTTCCTCCTTGGTGTCGCTGGCGACATCGCCGACGAACTGGCCGCGCGGGCTGACGAAGTAACTCGTGCCGTAGAAGTCGTTGTCGCCGTACTCCTCCTGGCCGACGCGGTTGATCGCGGCGACGAAGTACTCGTTGGCGACGGCGGCCGCGGGCTGTTCCAGCTGCCAGAGGTAGGCGGACAGGCCGCGTGAGGTGGCCGACGGGTTGTAGACCAGCTGGGCGCCGTTCAGGCCGAGTTGGCGCCACCCCTCCGGGAAGTGGCGGTCGTAGCAGATGTAGACGCCGATCCTGCCGACCGCCGTGTCGAAGACCGGCCAGCCCGCGTTGCCGGGTTTGAAGTAGTACTTCTCCCAGAAGCCCTTGACCTGCGGGATGTGGTGCTTGCGGTACTTGCCCAGGAAGGTGCCGTCGGCGTCGATCACGGCCGCGGTGTTGTAGTAGAAGCCGGACTGCTCGATCTCGAAGACCGGTACGACGATCACCATGCCGGTCTCGCGGGCGAGTTCCTGCATACGACGCACGGTCGGCCCGTCCGGGACCGGTTCGGCCCAGCGGTAGTGCTCCGGTTCCTGCACCTGACAGAAGTAGGGGGCGTTGAAGACTTCCTGGAACCCGATGACCTGGGCACCCTGCCGGGCCGCCTCGCGCGCGTGTTCCTCGTGTTTCGCCACCATGGACTCGGTGTCGCCGGTCCAGGTGGCCTGAACCAGCGCGGCTCGAACGACGTTGGCCATGAGCTGCTCCTTCGACGGGACGTCAGAGCCTCTACGCCCGTAGACGCAGGCCGTAGAGGGACGAACGTAAGCCTCCAGGACGGGCTTGCCAAGACCATCGTCGTTAACCCGCTGAGTCGATCGCGTTTCACACTCCGGTGGGTGAGCCGCTGGGCCGTCCGGGTGGCCCGGACGGCGGATCCCGCCTCGGCCGGATGGCGGATCCCGCCTCGCGCGGGCGGTCGATCCTGTCGCCCCTGGACCGTTCGTCCCGCAGGCCTCAGACGGTGAACCCGGCCACCCGCAGCGCGTGCACCACGTCCCAGTGGCGTTCGTCCGAGACGCCCAGGGCCGCCTCCAGCAGCAGCGGTACGAGCCTCTGCGGGTCCGGCCCGACGCACCGGGCCGCCTCCTCGGGGGTACGGACGCGTACATACGCGTCCAGCAGCGCGCGCACCTCACGGCGGGCGCCCGCCCCGGCCAGCGCGAGCACGGCCTCGCCTATCTCGGCGGCCGGGCGGGCGACGCCCGGGCGCAGGATCTGCTCGCCGTCGCCGGTGCGGCCCGCCCCGGTCAGGGCGTCGGCGGCGGCGACCACCCGGCCGGCCGGCAGCGAGGCGGCCTCCCACAGCAGCGTCGCCCAGTCGGCGCCGAGCGCGGCCCGCTGGAGCTCGTCCGCGAGCAGCGGGAAGCGGTTGGCGGGCCAGTGCGCGATCTCCACCAGCAGGGCGTGCGCCTCGCCGCTGCGCCCCTCGGCCCGCAGCCGTACCAGCCGCCCCACCGTCTCGGCGGCCTCCCGCCCGGCCGCCGCGTCCGGCGACCCCGCGGCCGGCTTCGGCTCCGTCCGCCGCACCGCCTCGGTGACCCGCGCGAAACGCGCACCGCGCGGGGTACGGCCGGAGGCCTCCGGCCGGGGCGGTGCCACGTCCGGCGGTACGACCGCGGGGGCGGTCTCCTCCTCGACCATCCCGGCGAACCGGGCACTGCCGCGGCGCCGCTTGCGCTGCTTGGCGGGGACGGGGTCGGGGGCGGGGGCAGGCACCGGAACGGCGGGAGCGGGCTCCCGGGCGCCGGGCACGGGGGTGCCGGTCACGGGGGTGCCGTCCGCGGGGGCGTGGGCGCGGGTGCTGGTGTGATCCGTGGCCGTCGCGGACCCGGGCGCGGGTACGTGGGTGTGGCCCGCGGCCGCCGCGGACCGGAACGCGGGGGTGCCGTCCGCGGACACGGCCCCGGGAGCGGAGGGACCGCCCCCGGCCGCCGCGGACCCGGACCCGGAGGAGTCGTACGCGCCCGCCAGCGGCCCGGACCCGGACGAGTCGTACGCAGCCGCCGCGGACCCGGACAAGGAAGAGTCGTACGCAGCCGCCGCGGACCCGGACAAGGAAGAGTCGTACGCAGCCCCCGACCCGGACCCGGACGAGTCGTACGCAGCCGCCGCCGACCCGGACCCCGGCCCGGACGAGTCGTACGCGCCCGCCGCCGACCCGGACCCGGACCCGGACGCGTCGTACCGGGGGCGGCCGGCGGCGAAGCCGTCGTAGGTGCCGCCGGCGCTGCGTCCCGGGCCCATGGAGCCGCGGCCGCCGGGCTCACGGGGCTCACGGGGCTCCGGGCGGCCGGGCCGGCCGTCCGGTCCCCGCCGGTCCGACTGCGCCATGCGGGCGCGGAGTTCGGCGCACCGCGCGGAGACGCGCTCGTGGTCGTCGCGGGCCCAGGCGAGGTCGAGGCGGACCGTGTCGGCCTCCTCCGGGGTGGTGGCGGAGGCCAGCAACCGGCCGAGTTCGGACTGCCGTTCGGCGGTGAACCGCTGCTCGCGGAGCATCTCGTCGAGCCGGTCCCCGAGGGCCGCCCGGCCGCCGGGCCGGGCGTCGTGCGCGGCGAGCGCGGCGGCGTGCAGGGCACGGGCCCTTTCATGCTCCGGCCCGGCGGCCTCGGGTCCGTACGCGGCGGCCAGGTCGTGCAGCAGCGCCTCCACGACGTCCCAGGGCGGCACTTCACGCCCTTCGAGACAGGCCCGCATACCGTCGGGGTCACGCTCCCAGAAGACCGCGCACCAGCCGCCGCCCTGGTCCAGGCGGGCCAGCAGGCCGTCCAGGTACGTCGAGAACTCCCGCACCCGGACCGAGAGTTGATCCACCGTCATCGCCCAACTCCTGCCAGACCGGAACACTCCGCCTGGCAGGAAACACCACCTGTGTTACGGGACGGCTACGAGGAGTTTTCGGAGTGGCCGCAGCGATCTCAACGGTCCCGCGCCCCGGCGGTGACCCCGGCCCCCGAGACCCCCGGGATCCCCGAGGCCCCCAGTGCCTCCGCGACGCCGAGGGCGCCGAGCCCGCCGGTCCCGGCGAGCCCGTCGAGGGTCTCCAGGGCGTCGGCCGGGGCGCACCGCCCGACCAGTTCGTCCATCGACAGCCCGAGCGCGCGGGCCAGGGCGGCCACGGTGAAGAACGCCGGGGTCGGCGCGCGGCCGGTCTCGATCTTGCGGAGAGTCTCGGCGGAGATGCCCGCACTCGCCGCCACGGACGTCATGCTCCGGTCGCCGCGGGCCTCGCGCAGCAGCCTGCCGAGCCGCTCGCCGCGCTCTCGCTCTTCGGGGGTCAGCGGGGTACGTACCATGCCGTCATTCTAATACCGGTATAGTAATTGGCATGGTGGAGCTGAAAACCGATACATCGATCGACGCGATGCACCTGGCCGGCCAGGTCGTCGCCAGGGCACTCACGGCCGTGCAGGAGGCGGCGGAGGTGGGCGTCTCCCTGCTCGAACTCGACGCGCTGGCGCGTGAGGTGCTGCGCGAGGCGGGCGCGACCTCGCCCTTCCTCGGCTACCGGCCCTCCTTCGCGCCCACCCCGTTCCCCGGCGTGATCTGCGCGTCGGTGAACGACGCGATCGTGCACGGCATCCCGGACGGCTACCGGCTGCGCGACGGCGACCTGCTCTCCGTCGACTTCGGCGCCGAACTCGGCGGCTGGGTGGGCGACTCCGCGGTCAGCTTCACCGTGGGCACCCCGCGCCCGCAGGACACCAGGCTGATCGCGACCGCTGAGCAGGCGCTGGCCGCGGGCATCGAGGCGGCCGTGGTCGGCAACCGCATCGGGGACATCGCGCACGCGATCGGCTCGGTGTGCCGCGCCGCCGGATACGGCATCCCGGACGGCTTCGGCGGCCATGGCATCGGGCGCCGTATGCACGAGGACCCGGGCGTGCCGAACGAGGGCCGTCCCGGCCGCGGCCTGCCGCTGCGCCGCGGGATGGTCCTGGCGATCGAGCCCATGCTGGTGGCGAGCGGCCGGGACGGCTATCACGCGGCCGCCGACGGCTGGACCCTGCGCACGAACGACGGCTCCCGTGCGGCCCACGTCGAGCACACCGTGGCGATCACCGAGGCCGGCCCGCGCGTCCTGACCGCCCGCTGACCGCCGCCCGCCGGAACCCCGGCACACCGGCCCCCCACTCCCCCGCCGACGCCGGCCGGATCGCCGTACCGCGCACCGGACCGGCGCCGCCGCGGGCCGCATCCCGCCGCGCCGCGGCCCCGGAGGGGCGCCCGCGGTGCGCGGCGCCGAGCGGCGCGCCGTGCTGGAGGTGCTGCGAGGCAACGATCGTGCGATCGTGTTCTACGAGTACCAGGGCTGTGTGCGCACGGCCGAGCGCCCGCTGCGGCCGGCCTCCGACCTGGTGCCGGACGGGATCGAGTACACCTGGCCCGCCGTCGTGGTGGGCCGCCCGGCGGCAGCGTACGTGAGGGACGCGCCGCGGGCGTAGGCCGGCCGAGTCCGGGCACCCGCGTTCGGACATGCACGTCGATCAGCGAGCGCGTCCCGCGTGCTTCCCCCGGTCCACCGGATTTCCGCGCGGGCCGGAAGATCTTCTCGGGACGCCGGAACGGAACGCCATGACCAGCGGCTTCACGGGACCGGAAGGAAACGGCCCGGACCCCTTCGGAGATTTCCTCGCACGCTTCTTCGCCGGACCGCGCTCCGGTCCCCGGCAGATCGACATCGGCCGGCTGCTGAGTCAGCCGGCCCGGGAGCTGGTGCGCGGCGCCGCCCAGTACGCCGCCGAGCACGGCAGCCGGGACCTGGACACCCAGCATCTGCTGCGGGCCGCGCTGTCCGCCGAACCCACCCGGAGCCTGCTCAGCCGCTCCGGCGCCGACCCCGACTCCCTGGCGACGGAGATCGACCAGCGCTCCGGGCCGGTGCAGCAGGAGCCGGGCCAGGCCCTGACGCCGACCTCGCTGTCCCTGACCCCGGCCGTCAAGCGGGCCCTGCTGGACGCGCACGAGCTGGCCCGCTCCAGCGGCGCCGGTTACATCGGCCCCGAACACGTGCTCGGGGCACTGGCGGCGAACCCCGACTCGGCCGCCGGGCACATCCTGAACTCGGCCCACTTCGCCCCCACCGGCCTGCCGCCCGAGGAGCACGGCGCGACCCAGCAGCTTCCCGAGCGCCCCCGGCCCACGGCGACCCCGACCCTGGACAAGTACGGGCGTGACCTCACCGATCTGGCCCGGCAGGGCCGGATCGACCCGGTGATCGGACGGGACGACGAGATCGAGCAGACCATCGAGGTGCTCTCCCGGCGCGGCAAGAACAATCCGGTGCTCATCGGTGACGCGGGCGTCGGCAAGACGGCGGTCGTGGAGGGGCTCGCGCAGCGGATCTCCGAGGGGGACGTGCCGGACGGGCTCACCGGCCGCCGTGTGGTCGCCCTGGACCTGACCGGCGTGGTCGCCGGCACCCGCTTCCGCGGCGACTTCGAGGAGCGGATGAACAACATCGTCAACGAGATCCGCGCGCACTCCGACGAACTGATCGTCTTCATCGACGAGCTGCACACGGTCGTCGGCGCGGGCGGCGGTGGCGAGGGCGGCACGATGGACGCGGGCAACATCCTCAAGCCGGCCCTGGCCCGCGGCGAGCTGCACATCGTGGGCGCCACCACGCTGGAGGAGTACCGGCGGATCGAGAAGGACGCGGCGCTGGCCCGCCGCTTCCAGCCGATCATGGTGCCGGAGCCGACGGTGCTGGACGCGATCGAGATCCTGCGCGGGCTGCGTGACCGTTACGAGGCCCACCACCAGGTCCGCTACACCGACGAGGCGCTGGTGGCGGCCGTGGAGCTGTCCGACCGCTATCTCACCGACCGCAGGCTGCCCGACAAGGCCATCGACCTGATCGACCAGGCCGGTGCCCGGGTACGGCTCGGCGCCCGCACCAAGGGCACCGACGTACGGGCGATGGAGCGCGAGGTCGAGCAGCTCGTCCGGGACAAGGACCAGGCGGTCGCCGACGAGCAGTACGAGCAGGCCACCCAGATCCGGGACCGGATCGGCACGCTGCGGCAGCAGATCGCCGAGAGCAGCGGCGAGGACACGGCCGACGAGGGGCAGGACCTGGAGGTGACGGCCGAGGCCATCGCCGAGGTGGTGTCCCGGCGGACGGGCATCCCGGTCAGCCGACTCACCCAGGCGGAGAAGGAACGCCTCCTCGGGCTGGAGAAGCATCTGCACCAGCGGGTGATCGGCCAGGAGGAGGCGGTCGCCGCGGTCTCCGATGCGGTCATGCGCTCGCGCGCCGGGCTGTCCAGTCCCGACCGGCCGATCGGCAGCTTCCTGTTCCTCGGCCCGACCGGAGTCGGCAAGACGGAGCTGGCCCGCGCGCTCGCCGAGGCGCTGTTCGGCAGCGAGGAGCGGATGGTCCGGCTCGACATGAGCGAGTACCAGGAGCGGCACACGGTCAGCCGGCTGGTCGGCGCCCCGCCCGGCTACGTCGGTCACGAGGAGGCCGGCCAGCTCACCGAGGTGGTGCGCCGGCACCCGTACTCGCTGCTCCTGCTGGACGAGATCGAGAAGGCGCACCCGGATGTCTTCAACATCCTGCTCCAGGTGCTGGACGACGGCCGGCTCACCGATTCCCAGGGCCGCACGGTCGACTTCACCAACACGGTGATCGTGATGACGAGCAACCTCGGCTCGGAGGCCATCGTCCGGCGCGGCGCGGGCATCGGGTTCGGGTCGGGCGGGGCCGGGGCCGACGAGGAGGCGCGCCGCGAGCAGATCCTGCGGCCGCTGCGTGAGCACTTCCGGCCGGAGTTCATCAACCGCATCGACGAGATCGTCGTCTTCCAGCAGCTCACCACCGACCAGCTGCGGAAGATCACCGACCTGCTGCTGGAGAAGACCCGCAGGCTGCTGCACGCGCAGGACATGGAGGTCGAGTTCACCGACGCGGCCGTCGACTGGCTGGCGAGCCGCGGCTACCAGCCCGAGTACGGCGCCCGGCCGCTGCGCCGCACCATCCAGCGCGAGGTCGACAACCAGCTGTCCCGGCTGCTCCTGGACGGCCGGATCGCACCGGGCAGCGAGGTGACGGTGGACGAGGCGGACGGCCGGCTCACCTTCCGCACCGAGACCATGCCGCCCACCCCCGCGTCCTGAACACCCGGGACGCGAAGGCGGGTCGGACAAGGCCTGCCTGGTGGGCCGGAGGCCTAGTGGACCGGGTCCACGACCATCGCGGAGCCGCCGCCGCGCCGTACGGTCTCGGTGGCGGCCCGCCACTGGCCGTTCGGCAGGCGTTGGACGCCGGTCGCGGCGCCGATCTCCGGGTTGAGCTTGAAGCTGTGCCCGATGGCCTCCAGCCGGGTCCTCAACGCGCTGTCGTAGAGGGCCGGTTCGAGTTCGGTCTGGGCGGCGTTGCGCTGGCTGGCGCGGGGGGCGGCGATCGCGTCGACGAGGGGCAGGCCGCGGTCGAGGAACTCGGTGAGGGTCTGGAGCACGGTGGTGATGATGGACGCGCCACCGGGTGAACCGAGCGCCACGACGGGCCTGTTGTGCCGGTCGAGCACGATCGTCGGGGAGATGGAGGAGCGCGGCCGCTTGCCCGGACCCGGCAGGTTCGGGTCGTGCACGGCCGGGTTGGCCGGGGCGAAGGAGAAGTCCGTCAGTTCGTTGTTGAGCAGGAAGCCCCGGCCGGGGACGGTGATGCCGCTGCCGCCGGTCTGCTCGATGGTGAGGGTGTAGGCGACGACGTTGCCCCACTTGTCGGCGACCGTGAGATGCGTGGTGTTCTCGCCCTCGTACGTCGTCGGGGCCGCGGTGCCTGGGCCGGCGCAGGCCGCCGGGTGCCGCGGGTCGCCGGGTGCCAGGGGGCTGGTGAGGACGGCGGTGTCCTTGATGAGGCACGCGCGCGAGTCGGCGTAGCGCTGCGAGAGCAGTTCCTTGGTCGGTACGTCCTCGAAGGCGGGGTCGCCGACCCAGCGCCCGCGGTCGGCGAACGCGATCCGGCTCGCCTCGATGAAGTGGTGCAGGTACTGGACCTCGCTCGCCCTGGACAGGTCGGTGCGCTCCAGGATGTTCAGGGCCTCGCCGACCGTGGTGCCGCCGGAGGAGGAGGGCGCTATGGAGTACACGCCGAGCCCACGGTACGAAGTCCGGGTGGGCGCCTGGAGTTTGGCGCGGTAGGCGGCGAGGTCCTTGGCCGACAGGCGGCCGGGCCGGGCGTTCCAGCCGGAACCGGGGTCCACGGGCGGCTTGTTGACGGTGTTCAGGACGTCCTTGCCGAGGTCGCCGCGGTAGAGCGCGTCGACGCCCTTGCGGCCCAGTTCCTCGTAGGTGCGGGCGAGGTCGGGGTTCTTGAACGTGGAACCGACCACGGGCAGTTTGCCGCCGGGCAGGAACAGCCGTGCGGTGTCGGGGAAGTAGCGGAACCGGGTCTCGTTGCCGGCGGTCTGGGTGCGGAAGGTGTCGTCGACCGTGAAGCCGTCGCGGGCGATGCGCTCGGCGGGCTGGAGGACCGTGCCGAGCTTTCTTGTGCCCCACTTGTCCAGTGCCGTCGCCCAGGTGGCGGGCGTGCCGGGGGTGCCGACGCTCAGTCCGCTGGTGACGGCGTCGGCGAAGGCGAGCGGTGTGCCGTTCTCCGTGAAGAGGCCGGAGTCGGCGCTCAGCGGGGCGGTCTCGCGGCCGTCGATGGTGTGCACGGTGCGGGACTTGGCGTCGTAGTAGACGAAGTAACCGCCTCCGCCGATGCCGGAGGAGTAGGGCTCGGTGACGCCGAGTGCGGCCGCGGTGGCGACGGCCGCGTCGACCGCGTTGCCGCCCTTCTTCAGCACCGCGATGCCGGCGGCCGAGGCGTCCGCGTCGACGCTGGCCACGGCGCCGCCGTAGCCGACGGCGACCGGGACCTTGGCCGTCGTGGCACCCCCGGCGGGCGCGTTCTCGGCCGTCGTGGCGCTCCCGGTGGCGGGCGGTGCCGCCGCGCCCACCGACACCACGGCGGCCGAGACCGCAAGGACCGCCAGTTTCCGCGTGACAAGGCGACGCATCCGCACCTCCAGCGAGTGGACCGTTCGCGCAGCGTAGCCACAATTGTCCCGGCCTCAACAGTCTCATTTCGGCTGCTCCGGCGCGAACGGTACGCATCGAACACCGGTACGTACCAACCGCTCGGGCCGCCGGCGAGCCCGCTAGCATGCGCGCACATGACAGACGACCTGCTCCTCATCGTCCCCGGCGTGGCGGCGGCCGGCCTCGGCGTCGCCCTCGGGTGGCTGACCCGTACCCAGCTCTGGAAGCGAAGGCTGCGGCGCAAGCAGGCCTTCTTCGGACTGCCCGACAACTCCGAGTCGTTGCTCGTGGTCAACCGCGAGGCGGGCGGCCCCGAGCTGACCGTGCTGCGCCACGACGTGTTCGCGCTGCTCGAACTGGCCGCGCTCATCAAGGACTGCAACGCCAACGCCCAGATCGTCGCGCACGACGCGGCCCAGCAGGGGTTCGGGGAGCGCACCGAGTTCTGCGTGGGCGGTCCCGCCTCCAACCGCCGGATGGCCGCCCATCTGAGCTCGCTGCTGCCGGGGGTGCGGGTCGACGTCGACGCCGAGCCCGGTCCCGAGCGCGGCGCCTTCCGGATAGGCGAGGAGAAGTACCTGCTGGATTCGGGCAAGAGCGAGTACGTACTGCTCGCGCGGCTCACCGCGGGCCAACGCCGGGAGGCCCGCCCGGTGTTCCTCTTCTGCGGCCAGCGCGCCATCACCAACCAGGCCGCGGCCCGCTATCTGGCACGCAACCACGAGCGGCTGGCCCGCAAGCACGGCGGCGCCTCCTTCGCCCTGCTGCTGCGGGTGGTCAACTCCCAGGCGTACGGCCCCGACGTCGTCGAGCTCGTCGCCGACGTGACCCGTGCCGCCCAGACCCCGCCGCCCGCCCCGGACCCCGCCCTCGAGCCCAAGCCGGACCCCAAGCCGCGGACGAGGTCCCCCCGGAGCACGCCTCGCGCCTCCTGAGTCCGCCTCGCGAGTCCGCGAGTCCACCCCGCGCCAGAAATCTTTACTCATGCGTAACTTACCGACGGGTTACCTCCAGTAAGGAAAGGCGGTTACCGTCGGGTCACTTTGCTGTGTCGCGCGTGAGGAGTGACCCATGGGCCGAACGGGCGCGGAGCGCTTACGAGCAGGAGGGCGGCAGTCGCCGGGCGGCCGTCCGCGCACGGCCCTGCGTACGATCACCGTGGGTGCCCTGTCGGCGACCCTGATCGCCGGCGGCGTCCTCGGGCTCGTCCCCGCCGCTCAGGCGGCCGACGGCCGCGTCCGCTACGTCGACATCACCGGCGACGGCGGCATCGTCCTGAAGGCGAACGTCGTCACCCCCGCGGGCTCCGACGGCACCCGCCGCTATCCGCTGATCGTGCTGCCCACGAGCTGGGGCCTTCCCCAGATCGAGTACCTGGCCCAGGCGCAGCGGCTCGCCGACTCCGGCTACGTCGTCCTCACCTACAACGTACGCGGCTTCTGGCAGTCCGGCGGCGAGATAGAGGTGGCCGGTCCCTCCGACACCGCCGACGCGTCCCGGGTGATCGACTGGGCCCTCGCCCACACCCCCGCCGACGCCGGGCACATCGGCATGGCGGGCGTCTCCTACGGCGCCGGCATCAGCCTGCTCGCCGCCGCGCACGATCCGCGGATCAAGGCCGTCGCCGCGCTCAGCGGCTGGGCCGACCTGATCGACTCGATCTACTCCGGCCGCACCCAGCACGTCCAGGCCACCGCCCTGCTGGACGTCGCCGGCGCGACCACCGGCCGCGAGAGCGCCGAGGCCCGGCAGGTCTTCGACGACTTCTACTCCTCGAACCTGGCCCGCGAACAGGACCTCCTCGCCTGGGGCAGGCAGCGCTCGCCCGCCACCTACCTGGACCGGCTCAACGCCAACGGCCCGGCCGTCATGCTCGCCAACGCCTGGGGCGACACCATCTTCCCGGCCAACCAGTACGCCGACTTCTACGAGAAGCTGACCGGACCCAAGCGGCTGGAGTTCCGCCCGGGCGACCACGCCACCGCCGAACTCACCGGACTGTTCGGCCTGCCCAACGACGTGTGGACCGACACCGGACGCTGGTTCGACCACTACCTCAAGGGCGCCGACAACGGCATCGACCGCGAACAGCCCGTCGAGCTCAAGTCCCGTTCCACCGGCGGCTACGAGGGCTATCCGGACTGGAAGTCGGTGGGCGCCGCCAACCGCAAGTTCGCCCTGGCCGGCACCACCACGATCCACACGAACGTCGACTCCGGGGCGGACGGCGGGATCGTCCTGCTGTCGAGCCTGCTCGACCAGGTCGCCCGGGTCCCCCCGATGGCGTGGATCCCCCTGCTGCCCCGCCGTTGGGCGGCCGTCTGGCAGTCGGAGAGGTACGCCACCGCCCAGCGGGTGCGCGGCACCGCCCGGCTGCACACCACGCTCACCCCGACCAGGGAGAGCGGCACCCTCGTCGCGTACCTGTACGACGTGGGGCCGCTCGGCCTGGGCAGGCTGGTCAGCAACGCGCCGTACACCTTCCACGGGCGCACCCCGGGCCGGCCGTTCGGCCTCGACCTGGACCTGTTCTCCACGGCCTACGACGTCCCGGCAGGACACCGGCTCGCCCTGGTCGTCGACACGGTCGACCCGCTCTACATCGAGCACAACCCGTCCGGCGCGCAACTGACCTTCTCCTCGCCGGCGGACGACCCGTCGTACGTGTCGGTACCGCTGCGCGAGCAGTGATCTCCGGCCGCGGCCGGGCGGGTATGGCTCTGCGCGCTGCCGCCCCCTACGGTCGGGGAGCCGTGGGGGGTTCCCCACCCGGCAGCGGTGTCCCGGGGCCGGCCGCGGTCAGCTCCACGGCCCGTGTCTTGGGACTGCGCCGCTCCCACCGGGACACCCGGCCGGCGAACCAGGAGAGCAGCATGCACATTCCGATGTAGATCGGCGAGATCACCATCACCACCGGGATGAACGGCAAATCGTAGTCGAGGTTCGAGGCGATGAGTTTTCCGGCGTGGAGAAACTCCTCGTAGGTGATGAGGTAGCCGAGGGAGGTGTCCTTCAGCGCCACCACCAACTGGCTGATGATGGCGGGCAGCATGGCCCGCACCGCCTGGGGCACCAGGACATGGACCATGACCTGTGTCTTGCGCATCCCGAGCGCGAACGCGGCTTCCCGCTGGCCGCGCTCCACGGCGTTGACGCCCGAACGGAACACCTCGGCGAGCACCGAGCCGTTGTAGAGCGTCAGTCCGGCGACGAGGGCGGTCAGCGGCTGCGCCCGCAGCGCCACGAAGATGAAGAAGATCATCACCAGTACGGGCATGGCCCGGAAGAACTCCACGACGACCGTGGCGAGCACGCGCAGCGACCGGTGCTCCGACAGCCGGCCGGCCGCCAGCACCCCGCCGAGCACCAGCGAGAACGCGGCCGCCAGGGCGAAGGCCCTGAGCGTGTTGCCGAGACCGCGCAGCAGCATCTCCTGGATCCCCTTGTAGGCGAAGGGCATCCACTTCGTGTACGTGAACTGCTCGGTGTCGAAGAGGAGATACAGGATCCAGGCCAGCAGGCCGAGGATGACGGCGGCGGCCACGACCGAGTAGATCCGGTGCCGCCGCCGGGTCCGGGGTCCCGGTACGTCGTAGAGGGCGGTGGCGGTGGCGGGTGTCAACGGGCGACTCCCCACTTCTTCTCCAGCGCGTTGAAGAGCGCGCTGATGGCGAACGTGATGATCAGGTAGCCGACGGCGATCCAGACGAACGTCCAGACGATGTTGTAGCCGAGCTCGCTGAGCGTCTTGTAGGTGCCGAGCAGCTCGGTGACGCTGAACGCGCCCGCGATCGCGGAGTTCTTGGCGAGCGCGATGAGGGTGGAGCCGACCGGTGGGATCACCGAGCGGAACGCCTGCGGCAGGACGACCAGGTTCAGGGTCTGCGTGAAGCTCATCCCGAGGCTGCGGGCCGCCTCGCCCTGTCCCGTGGGCACGGTGTTGATGCCGGATCTCAGCGCCTCGCAGATGAACGCCGAGGTGTAGCAGCCCAGGGCCAGGACGGCGAACACCTCGAAGGGCAGGACGACGCCGAACCGGGGCAGTCCCAGCAGTACCGCGAAGAACAGCAGGGTCAGCGGGGTGTTGCGCAGCACGGTCACCCACGCCGTGCCGAAGACCCGCAGCGAGCGCACCGGCGCGACCCGGAAGGAGGCCATGACGAAGCCGAGGAGCAGGGCCAGCACCGAGGAGTAGACGGTGAGTTCGAGGGTGCCGAGGAAACCCTCGGCGTAGAGGGAGAAGTTGTCGATCAGAACGTTCATGTACCGGCCTGGTAGCGGTCGATCGGGGGCGGGGTCGGCGCGGGCACTCCGGACAGGCCGAGCGTGGCCTCGTACGCCTTCTTCCAGTCGCCGTTCCTCTCACGGGCCTCCAACGCGTCGTCGAGGGCGAGGCGCAGGGCGTTGTCGCCGTGCGGGACGCCGATGCCGTAGGGCTCCTCGGAGAAGGGCCTGCCGACCACCTTGAGTTCGTCGGGCGCCTTCGCCGCGTAGCCGATGAGGATCGCGTCGTCGGTGGTGACGGCGTCGACCTGGTAGGTGAGCAGGTTGTCGACGCAGACGGAGTAGGTGTCGTAGGCGACGAGGACCGCCTTCGGATAGTTCTCCTTGATGCGCTGGTACGGGGTCGAACCGGCAGCCGAGCAGACGCGCTTGCCGTCGAGGTCCTGCGGGCCGTGGATGTCCTTCTCGTCGGCGCGCACCAGCAGCGACTGCCCGGCCAGGTAGTAGGGCCCGGCGAAGCCGACGAGTTTCTTGCGGTTGTCGTTGATGGTGTAGGTGCCGACGTAGTAATCGATCTGGCCGTTCTGCAGAGCGGTCTCGCGGTTCGCGGAGGCGATCGTCCTGAAGTGGATCCTGGCGGGGTCGAAGCCGAGGGAGGCCGCCGTCATCTTGGCGATCTCGATGTCGAAGCCGGAGTAGGTGCCGGTCGCCGGGTCCTTCTCGCCGAGGTAGGGCTGGTCCTCCTTGACGCCGACGACGAGGTACCCGCGCTTCTTCGCCCGGTTCCAGGTCGGGGAGTCGGGCAGCCGGAAGTCCTCCGCCACCGCGTAGTGCGGAAGCCGCTCGGGCGCGGGCCCCTTGCCCGGCGGGCTGCCCTCCTTGCCGCAGGCGGCGAGGAGGAGGGCCGTCAGCACGGCCAGGACGGCGGACACACGTGTGCTGCGGAATGTGGTGCGGAACATGCGACGCGCTCCCCGCTCAGTGCTTGAGGATCTTGGACAGGAAGTCCTTGGCGCGGTCGGTGCGCGGGGCGGTGAAGAACTCCTCCGGGGGGCGGTCCTCGACGATGCGGCCGTCGGCCATGAACACCACGCGGTTGGCGGCCGAGCGGGCGAAGCCCATCTCGTGGGTGACGACGACCATGGTCATGCCGTCCCGGGCGAGCTGCCGCATGACCTCCAGCACCTCGTTGATCATCTCGGGGTCGAGGGCCGAGGTCGGCTCGTCGAACAGCAGGGCCTTGGGCGTCATGGCCAGGGCGCGGGCGATGGCCACCCGCTGCTGCTGGCCGCCGGAGAGCTGGGCGGGGTACTTGGGCGCCTGGGCGGCGAGGCCGACGCGGTCGAGGAGTTCGAGCGAGCGCCTGTCGGCCGCCTCCCGGCCGCGCTTGCGGACCTTGATCTGTGCCAGGGAGACGTTCTGGAGGACGGTCTTGTGGGCGAAGAGGTTGAACGACTGGAAGACCATGCCGACGTCGGCGCGCAGCCGGGCGAGGGCCCTGCCCTCCTCGGGCAGCGGCCTGCCGTCCAGCCTGATCGTCCCGGACTCGACCGGCTCCAGCCGGTTGATCGCCCGGCACAGGGTCGACTTGCCCGACCCGGACGGGCCGATGACGACGACCACTTCCCCCTTGCCGACGGTGAGGTGGATGTCGCGCAGAACGTGCAGCTCCCCGAAGTGCTTGTTGACGCCGTGCAGCTCGATCAACGGATCGACAGCCATGCCCACCGGTACTCACCCTCAGCCGTTTCATGGTCGCCGCAAACTATCCAGCCGACGATCAAGCCCCGGCACGACACGCACCTTTCCGGCATAAGCCGTATTTACGGTGCTCGACCGCTCACGGCTGTGCACGGCCCGGCCCTTCCCGCCCTCCGCCCGGAGAGCGGGCGGGAAAGGCCGGGCAGGATCTACGCCTCGGCCACCTCCGCGTACAGCTGGGACAGTTCGGGCACCCCGCTCGCGGCCCACTCGTGCCCGGCGGTCACCACGTCGAACTCCCGGCCGGAGGCGAGCCGTATGACCGGCTGCCCGCCCGGCCACACCTCCCAGACGGCGCCCGGCACGGTGCGCACGATGACGGTGCCCAGATACAGCCCCGCGTCGTTGCCCAGCCAGGGCAGCACTTCGTCGTCGTCGCGCCAGCGTGGCACCAGTTGGTCGAGCGCCTCCAACGAGGCGGCGGAATCGTCGAGTTGGACGCCCTCCTGGGACGCCTGCGAGCGCAGCAGCTCACACTCGGACAGAAGTTCGGCGACCCCCTCGGGGTCGGCGGAGAACGTCGCACCGTCGCTCTTCTTGCGCCGGTTGCCCAGGAAAGGGATGTTCATACGTCCAGCGTGTCATTCGCACCCGCGTGCGCACCACAGGCGCGCGCGACCGCTCGTCCCGGTACTTTTCACCACGCCTGCGTGCATGGCGCGTTGACCATGGTCGGCGGTGTCCCTAACTTCACCGTGCGTATGCGTGCGACCGGTGATCGGGAGGAGTCCGTACGTGCACCGAGGTGTCCGGGGTGTCCCGCTGGCGCTCGCCCTGTTCACGACGTCCCTGGTCCCGGCGTCCACCGCCCGGGCCACCGCCTTGCCGTCGTCCGCCCCGCTGCCGCTGGAGCGGTTCTTCGACAACGTTGCCGTCAGTCACGACGCGCGGCCCGGCGAGGCAGACTTCGACGGCTCGGGCGCCTCGCTGTCGGCCCGGGACCTGCGGGCCGCGGGCTGGCTGCCCGGCCGCACCCTCACCGTGCAGGGGGCGGCGCTGATCTGGCCGCGCCGGCGGCCCGGCGAGCCGGACAACGTACGGGCCGACGGACAGCAGGTGCGCCTGCGGGGGCGCGGCGACGCCGTCGCCTTCCTGGTGGCCGGCACGCGCGGCGGCACGGTCGCCGGTTCCGGCACGGTCACCTACGCGGACGGCCGCCGCTCCCCGTACCTGCTCACCGCCCCGGACTGGCGCAGCGGCCCGCTCGCCACCAAGGCGGTGGCGCTCCCGCACGTCAACGGACCCGGCGGCCGACGCACCGGCAGGGCCCGGCTGTACGTCGTGACGGTCCCGCTGCTTCCCGGCCGCGCGGTCGCCTCCGTACAGCTGCCGCGCGCGGCCGGGCTGCATGTGTTCGCCCTGTCGGTACGGGCGGCGGCGAGGGGCTGGAGCGGCACCTGGGCCACGGCCACCTCCGGTGTGACGGCCGTGGGGCCGTGGACCGACCGCACGCTGCGGCTCGTGGTGCACACCTCGGTGGGCGGGCGGCGGGTGCGGCTGCGCTTCGACAACACCTTCGCCTCCGCCCCGGTCCGCATCGGTACGGCGACGGTGGCGGTGCGGGCGGCGGGCGCGGCCGCCCGGGGCAGGCCGGTGCGGCTCGCCTTCCGGGGGGCACGGGGCGTCGTCGTCCCGGCGGGGGCGCAGGCGGTCAGCGATCCGCTGGGGTTCCGGGTGCCCGCCGACGCCGATCTGCTGGTGAGCTTCCACCTCCCGGGCACGGTGCGGACGGCGCCCGGGCACCGGCTCGCGGTCCAGCAGTCGTACCTGAGCGCACCGGGCGACCACGCGGCCGACCGCCGGGCGGCGGCATACACCCCGGCGCTGACGTCCTGGCCGCTGCTGACCGGGGTGGACGTGCTCGGCGGGCCGGGGTCCGTGGTCGCCCTGGGCGACTCGATCACCGACGGGGACCGCTCCACCCCGGACACCGACCGGCGCTGGCCCGACGTGCTCGCCGCCCGTCTGCTGCGGCAGCGCACGGCGCCCCGCTACGGCGTCCTGAACGCGGGCATCGCGGGCAACCGGGTGGTCACCGACCGCTACCCGGGCGACGGCGTCTTCGCCGGAGGGTCCGGGGTGAGCGCGCTGCACCGCCTCGACCGGGACGTGTTCGCCCAGACGTCGGTACGCACCGCGATCGTGTTCGAGGGCGTGAACGACCTGGGGGCGGGCACCACGGCGTCCCGGCTCATCGCCGGGCTGCGGGAGATCGCGGACCGGGCGCACGACCGGGGCGTGCGGGTGCTGGCGGCGACCGTCCTGCCGTGCGGGGGACACTCCCGCTGCACACCGGCCGTCGACGCCGAGCGGGCCGAGGTCAACACCTGGATCCGGGACTCCGGGGTGTTCGACGGGGTCCTCGACTTCGACGCCGTCCTGCGCGACCCCGCCCGCTCCACCCGTATGCTGCCCGGCTACGACAGCGGGGACCACCTGCACCCCGGTGACGCCGGACTGGCCGCCCTGGCGGATTCGGTGGACCTGGCCCTGCTCTGAAGAGCTCCGAACGAGGAGTGGGGCCCGTCGGGGACCGGCTACACGTCGAGGTCCACGACCACCGGCGCATGGTCCGAGGCGCCCTTGCCCTTGCGCTCCTCCCGGTCCACGTACGCGTCCTTGACCGCCTTCGAGAACGGCTCGTTGCCGTACACCAGGTCGATGCGCATCCCGCGGTTCTTGGGGAAGCCGAGCTGGCGGTAGTCCCAGTACGTGTACGGGTGCGCGTACTTCAGCGGCCGCGGCACCACGTCGGACAGGCCCGTCCCGCGCAGCTCGGCCAGGGCGGCGCGCTCGGCGGGCGTGACATGGGTGAGGCCCTCGAAGACAGCCACGTCGTACACGTCGTCGTCCGTCGGAGCCACGTTGTAGTCGCCGAGGACGGCGAACGGGCGCGCACCGCCCGCGTCGCCCGCGACGGCCGCCTTCAGGGCCTCGAACCACTGGAGCTTGTAGGCGTAGTGCGGGTGGTCGACCTCGCGTCCGTTGGGCACGTACACCGACCAGACGCGGACCGGGCCGCAGGTCGCGGAGACCGCCCGGGGCTCCTCCACGCCCTCGTAGCCGGGGTCGCCGGGCAGGCCCTTGACCACGTCCTCGAGGCCGACGCGGGAGATCACCGCCACGCCGTTCCACCGGCCGGTGGCGTTCACCGCGGCCTCGTAGCCCAGCTCGCGCAGCTGGTCGAACGGGAACTGCGCCTCGGCGAGCTTGGCCTCCTGGAGGCACAGCACGTCCGTGCCGCTGCTCTCCAGCCAGGCCAGCAGCCTCGGCAGACGGGCGGTGATCGAGTTCACGTTCCAGGTGGCGATGCGCATGCACCACAACCTACCGGGCGGGTACGACAACGGCCCCGATCCCCGCTCCCCCGCTACAGCTGCGCCGACGACCCCGAGGCCAGCCGCAGGTGCTCCGCGCCGCCGAGGGCGCCGATCTGCCGGTCGTAGATCGGGCGGGCGAGGTCGGTGAGCAGGGCGTCGTGGATGTCGTAGGCGCGCTGCGGCTTCACCTCGCGGACGTAGTCGATGACCTCGGAGATCTTGTTCCACGGAGCCATCACCGGCAGCATCAGGGTCTCCACCGGGCGGTCGGGGACGGTGAGCGCGTCGCCCGGGTGGAAGAGCCGGCCGCCGTCGACGAGGTAGCCGACGTTCGTGATCCGCGGGATGTCCGGGTGGATCACCGCGTGCAGCTCGCCGTGCACCTGGACGTCGAAACCGGCCGCGGTGAAGGAGTCGCCGTGGCCGACGGTGTGCACCCGCCCGGGGAAGGCGGCCGAGAGCTGGTCCGCGACGGACGCGAGGGTCCAGATCTCGACGGCCGGGTCCGCCTCCAGGACGGCCCGCAGCCGCGCCTCGTCGAAGTGGTCGGGGTGCTCGTGGGTGACGAGGATCGCGTCCGCGCCGAGCGCGGCGTCCTCCTCGCTGAACATCCCGGGGTCCAGGACGAGCGTCCGGCCGTCCTTCTCCAGCCGGACACAGGAATGCGCCTTCTTCGTGAGCTTCATGAGTCCCATCCTGCCCCCGCCGGCCCGGCGGCGGGGGCGGACCACGACGCCCGGGGCGCGTCCCCGGTCCGGGGGTCACTCGGCGAGCGTGGTCTCCTCGCGGATGACCTGCTGGGCCACCCGGAACGCGCTGTTCGCCGCCGGCACCCCGCAGTAGACGGCCGCCTGGAGCAGCACTTCCCTGATCTCGTCCGGGGTGAGGCCGTTGCGCAGCGCGGCCCGGGTGTGGAACGCGAGCTCCTCCAGGTGGCCCCCCGCGACCAGCGCGGTGAGGGTGACACAGCTGCGCGAGCGCCGGTCGAGTCCGGGCCGGTCCCAGATCTCGCCCCACGCGTAGCGGGTGACGAAGTCCTCGAAGTCGCCGGAGAAGTCGTCGGCCTGCGACAGCACCCGGTCGACATGGGCGTCGCCGAGCACCTCCCGGCGCACCTTCAGCCCGGTCTCGTACCGGTCCGTCTCGCCCCAGGACTGCGCCGGTACGACGGCCGGGGCGATCGCGGCGATGGGCGCCGCGGGCTGGAGCAGGGCGGGGACCGGGCCGGCCGGGACCGGCGGAAGGGCGACCTGGCCGGTGGCCGAGTCGAAGCCGGGATCCCAGGCGGTCGAGAAGTGGTTGACGAGCAGGTCGGTGACGGCGGCCGGCTGCTCCACCGGGACCAGGTGGGAGGCGCCGGGGACGACCGCGAGACGGGCGTCCGGGATACCGGCCACCAGGGTGCGGGCCTCGGCGGGGCCGGTGACCTGGTCCTCCGAGCCGACCAGGACGAGGGTCGGCACACCGACGCGGGCCAGTTCGTCCCGCACGTCGAACACGGCGAGCGCCTCGCAGGCTGCGATGTAGCAGCCGGGGTCGGTGGTGCGCACCATCTGCACCGCCCACTCGGTGATCGCGGGCTGGGCGGCCGCGAACCCGCCGGTGAACCAGCGGTCCGGGGAGGAGCGGGCGATGGGGTCGAGCCCGTTCGTGCGCACGACCACCCCGCGCCGGCGGAACTCGTCGGCCGTGCCGAACCGGGGCGAGGCGGCGATCAGCACGAGCGAGGCGAGCCGCTCGGGGTACCGCAGGGCCAGCTCGACACCGATCGCGCCGCCGAGGGAGCATCCCGCGTATCCGAAGCGCTGCACGCCGAGCGCGTCGAGCGTGGCCAGCAGCCGGTCGGTCAGATCGGACACCGCGCCCGCCGGGTGCGCGGGCGCGCCGCCGTGGCCGGGCAGGTCGAACCGGAAGACGCGCCACTGTCTGGTCAGTTCCGGGACCTGACGGTCCCACATGTGCCAGGTGGTGCCCAGGGAGGGACCCAGGATCAGGACGGGGGCGTCTTCCGGGCCGTCGAAGCGGTATTGCAGGCTGTTCGGTGGTGTCTCGCTCACCCTTCTGACCCTCTCATGTATCACAGAAGCACCTATACCAGGGCCCACAGGGAGGCGCGCCGTGTCGTCCCGCAAAGACCGAAACTCGCAGGAAACGGTCCCGGTGCGAACGGAGTTCCGCACCGGACCGAGGGTCGCGACCGGCTGGACGGGGCTGTCACGAGGAGCGCTGTCGCGAGGAGCCCGGAACCGTCCGTGACGGTGCGGCCGGTCAGAGCTCGTCGCTGCCGCCCAGGCCGGTCAGGGCGCCGACCGGGTCGAGGTCGGGGGTGCCACGGGGCCACCAGTCGTCGGCGCCGGGGTCCGACTCGTAGGCGTACCACAAGCCGTCGCGCCCGAAGCGGAGTTGGACCCGGCCCTGGGGGTGGGTGAGGCGGTTGCGGGCGGGGCGGAAGGCGGGCAGGTCGGCGGCGAGCAGCAGGGGGCGGGCGCGGTCGAAGCGTCCGGCGGGCGGGTCCCAGGGCTCTTCGAGGACGGCGAGCCCTTCGGGTCCGCCCTGCCGCCAGGCGGCCACCGCGCGGGCCAGCTCGGCCGGGGTGCGGCCGGCGGCGGAGGCGAGCGAGGAGTAGAGGGTGCGGGTGCCGGCGGTGAGTCCGGAACCGGGGCGGGCCGCGGCCAGCCGGACCGCGTCCTGCCACAGCGTCAGTTCACCCGCCTCGTCGTGTCCGGTGCTCAGCAGGGCGTGGGCGCGGGCGGCGGCGTCGGTGGCCAGCTGGTCGAGCGCGAACGGGTCGGGACCGCCCGGCACCGAGGGGTAGACGGGCGGCTGTCCGGGATGCGCAGGCAGGGGCGACGGGGGCGGAAGGGGCGGGAGCCGGCGCTCCGCCAGGGCGTCGGTGGCCCGCACTCCGGGGAGCGGCTCGGGTTCTCTGTCCTGGGCGGCGCGGGCCGCCCGGGCCGCGCTCAGCCGGGACAGCGCGTCGACCAGCTCGCGCTCGCTGCGGCCGCGCAGCAGGAGCAGTACGAAGGGGTCGGCGTCCAGCAGACGGGCCGTCTGGAAGCAGAGGGCCGCCGCGTGTTTGCAGGGGTGGCCGCGGTCGGGACAGCTGCACTGCGGTTCCAGGTCGCCGGCGCCGGGCAGGAGCGGGACCCCGCATTCGGCGAGGGACTGGGGCATCTCGCCGTCGAGCAGCGCGGCGATGTGCCCCGGCCGGTCGGCGGCCACGTCCAGGAAGTGCTCCCAGTCGGTGTCGTCGAGGGTGCGCAGGCGCACCTGGACGCGGTACGGGCGGGGGCGGCTGCCCTGCACGTAGGCCAGGACGAGTCCGGGGGTCACCGTGATCGCGTCCACGTGCCCCTGTGCCGCGTAGGCCCTGCCGCGCGCCAGCCGCTTGGCGTCCAGCGCGCCCTCCTCCAGCGCGGCGACCCAGGCGTTCCCCCACCAGCTCTCGACGAACCGGCCGTCCCCGCCGTCGCCCTCGCCGGTCAGGGGCGGAAAGGCGGGGAAGGTGCGGCGCAGGTCGCCGTCCCGACGGGGGGAGGCCATGGACCGCGGGACACGGGGAGCGGCGCCGGGCGCGGCTGGGGAGGACGCGAGGGGTGCGGGAGGCACGGGAGGTGCGGGCGGAACCAGGGGTGCCGTGGTGTCCGCGGCGATGGAGTCCGAGGGGTCGGCGGTTGAGGGGGCGAGGTCCGAAGGGTCGGCGGCAGAGGAGGCGGCGCCCGAGGGAGCGGCAGCCGAGGGAGCGGCAGCCGACGGGTCGGCAGACGAGGGGGCGACGTGCCCGGGGCCGGGCGGCACGCGACCGACCGTCGGGGCGTCGAGCCCGGGGGCAGCCGAGGACCAGGTGTCGGACTCCGCCGGTGTCGTCGCGTCGGACGGCATCCGGAAGGCGTCGGCGAGCAGCGCCCTCAGCGCCCGGGCCCTGGCGCCGGGTGTGTCGGCGCGTGCGGGGGCCGGGCGCCGGGCGGAGCCGCGCTCGGGCCGGGGCGGGGCGTCGGCACGCGGTTCCCCGGTGTCCGTGCGGGCCTGCCGCGCCTCGGCACGGGCGGCCCGCAGGGCCTCTCGGGCGGCATCCCCGGGGCGCGCGCGGCGCGGTTCGGGCGCGCCCTCCTCGGCCGCGCCCTCCTCGGCCGCGGCAGGAGCGCCCGACGAGACGGCGGAGGGCGGGGTGGGCGTGCCCGTCGCGCCCTCCACCGCGAGGCTCCCGGCAGGGGCGGCGGCCCCGGTCTTCCCGGGACGCACGGACACGACAGGGCCGTCCCCGGCCGTACCCATGGACGCACCACCGGCCTCGACCCGGTCCCTGCCGGTTCCGGAACCGGGGCTGGTCCTGGAGCCGGGGCTGGTGCTGGTGCCCCTGCCGGTATCGCTGCCGGTGCCGTTGCCGTTGCCGGTATCGCTGTCGGTGCCGTTGCCGGTGTCAGTGCCGGCATCGTTGCTGGTGCTGCCCGTGCCCGTGCGGGTGTCGCTGCTGGTGCTGCCAGTGCTGGAGCCGGTGTCGCTGCCAGTGCCGAGCTCGCCGTCGGCGTGGGCGCCAGGGTCCGCTTCCGTCTGCGCGTCCGAGTCGGCGTCGGCGCCCGCACCTGCGCCCGGGTCCGCGGTGCGGCTCGCCGCCACGGCTCTGCGTAGTGCCGCGCGGGCCGCGTCGGCCGGTCCGGTCCGGCCGTTCCCGGGCTTCTCGGCGGCGGGGCGCCGCCCGCCCGGCTCCCCGGAGGCCGCAGGTTCCGTACGGACCGCGTGGCCCTGCGGGACCCGGCCGTCCTGCGGGTCCCTCCTGGCCACTGCCCCGGTCGCGGCCGCCGCTTCCTCGCCGGCCGCCCCGACGCCCCCGCCTGCACGCTCGCGCGCCGCCCGCAGGGCACGGCGTGCCGCGTCGGCCGGACGTTCCCCGACAGCTGAGCCCTCCTCGGCAGCCAGGCCCTCCTCGACAACCGGCCGCGCTGCCTCGTCCGGGGAACGGACCGCGTGCGCCGGCGTCTGCGTCGACGGCGTCTGCGCCACGGGGGTCGCCTCGTCCGACGGTTCCTCCGCCGATGTCCCCGGCACCGGTGTCTCCTCCGTACCCGTCACGATCACGCCTCCCTGCGCAGCGACACCAGGTCGGTCAGCTCGCGGTGCGTCAGTTCGGTGAGGGCCGACTCGCCGGAGCCGAGGATCGCGTCGGCGAGGGCGCGCTTGGACTCCAGCATCTGTGCGATGCGGTCCTCGACCGTGCCCTCGGTGATGAGGCGGTGGACCTGGACCGGCTGGGTCTGGCCGATGCGGTAGGCGCGGTCGGTGGCCTGTTCCTCGACGGCCGGGTTCCACCAGCGGTCGAAGTGCACGACATGGCCCGCGCGGGTGAGGTTGAGGCCGGTGCCGGCGGCCTTCAGGGACAGGACGAGCACAGGGGTCGCACCGCTCTGGAAGCGGTCCACCATGCGCTCGCGCTCCGGCACGGCCGTCCCGCCGTGCAGGAGGTCCACGGGGATCGCGCGGGCGGCGAGGTGGGCCGTGATCAGCCGGGCCATGCCGACGTACTGGGTGAACACCAGCGCAGAGCCGTCCTCGGCCAGCAGGGTGTCCAACAGCTCGTCGAGCAGGGCGAGTTTGCCGGAGCGGGCGGCG
This sequence comes from Streptomyces sp. NPDC002265, assembly GCF_040296125.1. NCBI lineage: Bacteria > Bacillati > Actinomycetota > Actinomycetes > Kitasatosporales > Streptomycetaceae > Streptomyces > Streptomyces sp. NPDC002265. The sequence goes on from NZ_JBEOWS010000012.1 coordinate 34,760, forward strand.
AGCCGGTCGGACGGTGCGGCCGCCTCCTTGAGATAGAGCGCGGGGTGGTCGCAGATCTGCTTCAGCGCGCCCAGCAGTTTCAGGACCAGCCCCCGGCGGGCGATCCCCTCGGCGGTCTCGATGGCGAGCAGCGACTCGCGCACCACCGCCTCGTAGAGCGCGGCCTGTTCCCGGGTGAGCGGGACGGGGTGGTCGGTCTCCGTCTTGGGCGGCAGTTCGGGGACGATGCCGGGGTCGGACTTCTTGCGGCGCAGCAGGAAGGGGCGGACCAGCCGGGCCAGCCTGGCCACCGCCTCCTCGTCCTCGCCGTTCTCCACGGCGCGGGCGTGCCGGGCCCGGAAGGACTTCAGCGGGCCGAGGAGTCCCGGTGTGGTCCAGTCGAGCAGGGCCCAGAGTTCGGAGAGGTTGTTCTCGACGGGGGTGCCGGTGAGCGCCACGCGGGCGGGGGACACGATGGTGCGCAGCGCCTTCGCCGTGGCCGAGTAGGGGTTCTTGACGTGCTGTGCCTCGTCCGCGACGACCATGCCCCAGCGCTGCCCGGCCAGCGTCGGCGCGGCCGAGCGCATCGTGCCGTACGTGGTGAGGACGAATCCGCCGGTCAGGTCGTCGAGGGTGCGGTCCGGGCCGTGGTAGCGGCGGACGGGAACGCCGGGGGCGAACCGGGTGATCTCCCGCTGCCAGTTGCCGAGCAGCGAGGCCGGACACACCACCAGGGTCGGTTCGCTGCGGGCGCGCTTGAGATGCAGGGCGATGAGGGTGATCGTCTTGCCGAGTCCCATGTCGTCGGCGAGGCAGCCGCCGAGGCCGAGGGAGGTCATCAGGTCGAGCCAGGCCAGGCCGCGCAGTTGGTAGTCGCGCAGGGTGGCGGCCAGGCCCGGGGGCGGCTCGGCGGGCCGCACACCGGCGGTCAGCCGGTCGCGCAGGGCGGCCAGGGCGCCGACCGGGACGGCCTCGACCGTCTCCCCGTCGACCTCCGCGCTGCCGGTGAGCGCGACGGACAGGGCGTCGACCGGGTCGAGGAGGCCCAGTTCACGGCGGCGCGCCTTGCGGACGAGCGCCGGGTCGACCAGGACCCACCGGTCGCGCAGCCGTACGACCGGGCGGTGGGCCTCGGCGAGGGTGTCCATCTCGGCCTCGCTGAGCGGGTCGCCGCCGAGCGCCAGCTGCCAGCTGAACCGCAGCAGGTCCTCGCCCTCGAAGAAGCCGGTGCCGTCGGTCGCCGAGCCGGGCGCGGACCGCACGACCGCCGTGGCGGTGAGGTCCTGGGCCAGGTCGCGCGGCCAGTGCACGGCGACTCCGGCGGCCGCGAGCCGGCCGGCCGCGGCGCCGAGCAGGTCGCCCACCTCCTCCTCGGTGAGGGCCAGGACGTCGGGCGTGTCCTGCTCGGCCAGCCGGTCCAGCGGGGGCCAGACGCGTGCGGCGCGCCGCACGGCGAGCGCGGCGTCGACGCGGGCGCGGGGTCCGAAGGCGGCGTCCGCCTCGCCCGCCCACAGGGCCGCCGCGTCGGCCACGAGGGTGGGGTCGGCGAGGCTGTGCACCTGGAGGACGGCCGCGCCCGCGCTGCGCACCCGCTCGCCGGTGTCGAACAGGTCGTACGCCGACAGGTCCAGGCGCAGTGAGATCCGTACGCCCGCGTCCATGCCGGCGGCGACCTCGGCGGCCCAGTCGGCGGCGCCGGGCAGTCGCTGCGGGCGGCGGTCGGCGAAGGGCCTGCCGCAGGCGTACGGCGCGGCGGGGGTGCGCGGGAGGGTGTCCGCGACCGCGTCCAGGAAGGAGCGCATCAGCGCCTCGGGCTGTGGCAGCCGCAGCGGTCCGGGGCCGGTCAGCGGCACGGCGTGTCCCTCGTACGGGAGGGCAGCGGCGACCGCGCGCAGATGGGCGATGTCGTCGGGGTCCAGGGGGCCGGCCCGCCAGGCGTCGTGGCCCGTGCGGGTGAGTCCGGGCAGCAGCCGGCCGCGGGCGGTGAGCCGCAGCGCGTGCAGGGCGGCGGCGCCCCAGCAGGCGGTGGCGGGGTGGGCCGCCGGGTCGCGGCGGGCCCGCACGAGCAGGGGCAGGGCCCGGTCCAGCGACAGCGACAGCGCGGGAGCCTGCCTGCGGCGGACCGAGGCGCCATGGCGTCGTACGACGGTGAGTTCCGTGCGTTCGGCGGACTCGGCGGTGTCCGCGGGCAGCGGTGCGTCCGCGGGGTCCCAGAAGACGACACGTCCGTCGCGCGGGAGCGGGGCGGGCAGGAAGACGGCCGCGAGCCGCAGGGGAACGCTCTCGTGCTCCCGCGCGCGCCCGGCCGCCTCGGCCGTCCCGCTCGTGCCCGCTGTTCCGCTCGTACCCACTGTCCACCTCCCGCCCGTGGTTCGGATCAACCGTCTTCGACTCTACGGGCGGGGTCTGACAATCGGCTCCGGCGGCCGTCCGGGGACGGCCCGTGCGGTCAGGGGACCGCGCGCGAGACGACGTAGATCATGGGGTACTTGGGGTTGGAGGTGTTCACCACCACGTCCTGCGTCGGCTGCGGGTTCTTCTGCCGGTGGACGAAGCCCCAGTACGGGCCGGGGCGGGCGCCGGGTCCGCCGAAGTCCCAGCCGGTGATGTTCCGGTCGCGGGCACCGATGACGATGTCGTCCCGCTTCAGCTGGTCCCGGTCGGCTCCCAGCTCCGCGAGGAAGGCGTCCAGGCCGGCCTGCGTGGTCTGGAACTGCACGTAGAGACGGCTGGTCTTCCAGTTGTTGGTCTCGTAGTAGGCGACCTGGTTCGACGGGTGCGGGACCGGCACCTGGTAGAGGCGGCGCTGCACCTTGGAGGGCCAGCCCGCGGTCAGGCCGGTCGCCGAGTACTTCTTCTCCTTGTCCTTGCCGCTGTCGCGGCTCTGGTTGGCGGAGATCACGAGATAGCCGGCCGGGACGCCGATGAGCAGCACGATGATCAGCAGGGTGAGCGCCCGGCGGCGGTTGCGGTGCCGGCGGTTCTCGGCCGGTCGGGGCTGCTCGTCCGGGGGCGTGGCCTGGCGGGGCAGTGCGGTGGTGGTCATGCGGTGTCCTGGGTGCGGCGGGCCTCGGAGTACTTCTCGTAGCGTTCGTGGCGTTCCACCCGGCGTCTCTTGGCGCGGCGGAAGCGGCGGGCGACCAGGCGGGCGAGGTCGGCGGCGCCGACCATGCCGGCCTCGGGGCCGAGCTGGGCGCGCGCGATGCGGGCCTCGGGACGGTAGCCGCGGCCGGTGAGCTGGCGCCGGAAGGCGTCGCGGGCCGGGCCGATCAGCAGGTCGTCGGCCGCGGAGACACCGCCGCCGATCACGAAGCAGGACGGGTCGAGCGCCGCTGCCAGGTTGGCGATGCCGACGCCGAGCCACTGGCCGATGTCCTGGAGCAGCTCGATGCACATGGCGTCGCCGTCACGCGCCAGCTCGGTGATCATCGGGCCGGTGATGTCGCCGATGTTGCCCTTGACGTGCTCGATGATCCCGTACGCCACCGGGGAGTCGGCCGCGGCCAGCTCCCGGGCCTCCCGGACCAGCGCGTTGCCGGAGCTGTACTGCTCCCAGCAGCCGCGGTTGCCGCACGCGCAGCGGTGGCCGCCGGGCACCACCTGCATATGGCCGAACTCGCCCGCGACACCGAACTTGCCGCGCTTGACCTGCCCGCCCTCCAGGATCGCGCCGCCGATACCGGTGCCGAGGGTGATCATGACGAGGTGGTCCTCGCCGCGTCCCGCGCCGAAGCGCCACTCCGCCCAGGCGGCGGTGTTGGCGTCGTTGTCGACGAGCACGGGCACCGACAGACGGCCGGAGAGGCGGTCGCGCAGCGGCTCGTTGCGCCAGGACAGGTGGGGCGCGAACAGGATGCGGTTGCGGTCGGCGTCGACCCAGCCGGCCGCGCCGATGCCGACCGCGTGCACGTCGTGCCGGTCCGACAGGTCCAGGACCAGCTCGACGATGGTGTCCTCGACGACCTTCGGGCTCTTGGACTTGTCCGGGGTCTCCGCGCGGAGCTTCTCCAGGATGTTGCCGTCGGCGTCGACGACGCCCGCCATCACCTTCGTACCGCCGATGTCGATGCCGACCGTGGGCACACGGGGTGCGGTGAGGTGCGAGCGGCGCTCACGGGTGCCCACGGTACGCAGCACGGGGGCTCGGCGGGAGCCGATGGGGGCGCTGAGGTCGCGGTAGGTGCTCATCAGGCCCGATTGTGCCTCACCGCTCCGGCCGGTGGGTCCGGGTGACAGGGACCTGTGTGCGGCGCGTCCGCCCGCGCGGCGGCCGCCGCCCGCGGCGGCTCCGGGGGTGCGCGCGTGCCCCGGCGACGCCCCGCGCTCCCGCGCCCGGCGCGGCTCGTGCCGCAGGTCGTCCCGCTCGTCACCGCCCGCCGCCGGGCCGGCCGGCTCCGCCGCGGTGGCGTCCTCGTGGGGGCGGTCGCCGGCTGTCGGGCCGCGCCTCGAGAGGTACGGAACGGTCGCCCACGAGGCCGGTGTGACGAGGGTTGCGGGTGATGAAGACAACACCGGAAGGCTCGCCCCGCTGCCGGCTCCGCGCACCCCGTCGTCGAACGTCTGCACGCCCGGTGATCGGCGGGCATACGGCGGCCACTTTGTCCGGACATTGCGACGAATGGGGGCGCGGAAACGGGGGCGGGAACGGGGGGCGGAAACGGCGGGCCCGGAGGGCGGGCGGCGGACCCGAACAGTTACGGGATGGGCGGGAGCGGCGGGCTCAGGGGCGTACGAGCAGCTGGAACTCGAACGCGTAGCGGCTCGGCCGGTAGAGGTGGTCGCCGAACTCGACCGCGCGGCCGGTGTCGTCGAAGGTCGTGCGCTGCATGGTGAGCAGCGGGGCGCCCTCGGACTCGGTGAGGCGCTCGGCCTCCGCGGCGGTGGCGGCGCGCGCGCCGATGGACTGGCGGGCGCTGTGCAGGGTGAGCCCGGCGGAGCGCATCATCCGGTACAGGCCGGTGGCCTCCAGCCGGGCGGTGTCCAGGTCGAGCAGTCCGGGCGGCAGGTGGTTGCACAGGTACGCCATCGGCTCCCCGTGCGCGAGCCGCAGCCGCTCCACCCGGTGCACGTCGCTGCCCTCGGGCACCGCGAGCGCCGCGGCGACCCCGGCGGTGGCCGGGACGACGGTGTTGACGAGGACCCGGGTCGCCGGACGCTGACCGGCCGCCTCCAGGTCGTCGTAGAGGCTGCTGAGCTCCAGGGGGCGCTTGACCTGGCTGTGGACGACCTGCGTACCGACGCCCCGGCGGCGCACCAGCAGGCCCTTGTCGACGAGCGACTGGATGGCCTGGCGGACGGTCGGACGGGACAGACCGAGCCGTGCCGCGAGCTCGATCTCGTTGCCGAGGAGACTGCCGGGGGTGAGCGTGCCCCGCTCGATCGCCGCCTCCAGCTGCTGGGAGAGCTGGAAGTACAACGGCACGGGGGAACTGCGGTCCACGCTCAGCTCCAGCCGCACGGCGGGGCCCACTTCTGGTTTCGGCACGGTGCGAGCGTAGCCCCGTGGCCGGTTGACGGGAAGTTGTGTAGTTCGGTTGTCCGGACATGCGCCTTGACAGTGCATTGACAGCGCACGGGGTCACCCTCCAGGTTGTTCCCATGCGCATCGGTGTCATCGGTACAGGTCGGATCGGCGCGATCCATGCGAACACGCTCAGCCGTCATCGCGAGGTCGGTTCACTGATCCTCACGGACGTGAACCCCGCGAGAGCACAGGAGTTGGCGAACAGACTCGGCGAGACGGCGGCGCCGGGAGTGGACGAGATCTTCACCTGGGGTGTGGACGCCGTGGTGATCACGGCGACCACGTCGGCCCACGCCGAACTGATCGGCCGGGCGGCACGTTCGGGGCTGCCGGTCTTCTGCGAGCAGCCCATCTCCCTCGATCTGCCCAACACACTGCACGCCCTCGCCGAGGTCGAAGCTGCCGGAACGATCCTTCAGATGGGTTACCAGCGCCGCTTCGACGCGGGGTACACGGGGGCCCGCGAGGCGATCCTCTCCGGCCGGCTCGGCCGGCTGCACACCATCCGGGCCGTGACCTCCGACCAGTCCCCGCCCGCGGCGGCATGGCTGCCGCAGTCCGGCGGGCTGTACCGGGACGCGCTGATCCACGACTTCGACGTCCTGCGCTGGCTGACCGGCCGCGAGGTCGTGGACGTCTACGCCACCGGGTCCGACGCCGGCCCCGCGATGTTCCGTGCGGCCGGCGACATCGACACGGCCGCGGTGGTCCTCACGCTCGACGACGGCACCCTCGCGACGGCGACCGCGACCCGCCTGAACGGCGCCGGCTACGACGTCCGCATGGAACTGGCCGGGGAGCTGGACCAGATCGTGGTCGGCCTGGACGACCGTACGCCGATCGCGTCCACGGAACCGACCGGTCCGCCGGCCGCGGACCGGCCGTGGACGGGCTTCCTGGAACGCTTCAAGCCCGCCTACGAGGCCGAGCTGTGCGCGTTCGTCGAGGTGGTGCGCGGTGAGCTCGCCAGCCCGTGCGACGGCCGCGAGGCCCTTCAGGCGCTCAGGATCGCGGAGGCCTGCGAGGTGTCCCGGCGCGAGCGCAGGGCGGTCGGCCTCGCGGAGATCCCGGGCGGAGTGATGTCGACGTTACGGTGAGCGGGTGCCCACCGGGTGAACGGGCCCGCCGGGCGAGGTCCGGGGCCGCGAAGGGCCGGAGCGGCGGGAAGACGCAGGGACGGGTCGGCCGGAGGTCCGGTTGCGTGGGGGGCCTGGACCTCCGGCCGGTCGCGCCGTTCCTGCGCGTCAACCGTTGACGGGCGGCCTGCTCAGCAGCCGTAGTTGATCAGGTTGAACGTGACGTAGTGGTCCGCGGTGTAGTAGTCCTCGTCGGTCTTCTTCCCGGTCACGATGCGACGCGCGCCGCGCGTCGACGACCCGGGGGTCTTCACCGTGTACTCGTGGTAGTAACCGGTCGCCTGCGAGGGCAGCACGCCCTCCCGGTTCTGGAAGACCGCCCCGTCCTGCGAGTACGGGAACGGGCCGCCCCGGTCGATGAGGGCGAGGGTGTCGTACGCCTGGGACGGCAGCCTGGAGTAGCAGACGCTGCCGACCGCGGCGTTCGCCGTCGTGGCGGAGACGGTTCCGCCGACGAGCAGGGCGGAGAGGACGGCGGCCGAAGCGCCGATGCGGGTGATGCGTGGGGGGAATCTCATGCCCTCATGATGACGCGCGTAGAGAGTGGCATGTCAATGACAAGACTGCGGATTTTGCCGTCAACTCCCATGAGTTTTCAGGGAGTTAACTTGAGTTCGCCCTTCGTCGCGCGCCCGTTCGTGTCACGCCGAAGCGCGGCCTCCCGAGGTACGGCCGGGGACCGCGCTGCACCGCCGGGACGGTCCCCTCCGGCGCCCGCGGCCCGTCCGCCTCACCCGGCGTGGGTCGAGAACAGACCGCCCGTCGGGCCCTGCTTGTCGCCGCCCTGGGCCTTCTTCAGGGCGTTGGCGAGGCCCTCGATGGTGAGCGACTGGAGGATGACGCGACCGTGGCCCTCCAGGGTGGCCAGGGACAGGCCCTCACCGCCGAAGACCGCGTTCATCAGGCCCTGCCGGTTGAGGCCGCCGACACGCTGGACTCCGTAGCGGATGCCCTCCTCGAACGCGACGACGCAGCCGGTGTCGACCTCGATACGGCCGCCGAAGTCGGAAGGGTCCAGGTCGATGAAGTTGCCGGCACCGGCGATGATCACCGTGCCCCGGCCGGTGAACTTCTCCAGGACGAAGCCCTCGCCGCCGCTCATGCCGGTGCGGCCGCTCTGGAAGGCGATGCCGAAGTCGACGGTGGACTCGGCGGCCACGAAGGCGTCCTTCTCCGCGAACCACGCGCGGCTGCCGTCGAGCTCCAGGGCGCGCATCTCGCCGGGCAGCACACCGGCGAAGCCGACCGTGCCCTCGCCGCCCTGGGCGGTGAAGTACTGGAACGCCAGCGACTCGCCCGCGAGGGCGCGCTGGCCGACCTGCATGGCCGTCCCCATGGCCTGGCGCAGCATGCCGCCCATGCCGCCGCCCCCGCCGGACTGCTGGGCGCCGCCGCCCGACGGACCGGAGAGCCGGGTCTCCATGGTCACGTTCGTGGTCTTGAAGAGGAACTTCCCCGCCTCGCAGTACACGGTCTGGCCGGGGCGCAGGCTGACGACCGCCATCTGCATGGCGTTGCCGACGATTTCTTGCTGAAGAGTCACGACGGGAGAACGCGGGAGACGGACGGAAGAGTTCCGGCCACCGCCGCACCCGGCCGACGTCACACCCGGCCGGCACCGCACCCAGCCCGCACCGCACCGCACCGCACCCGGTCGGCATCGCACCCGGTCGGCCGCCCACCGAGGGCGCCTCGTCGGCCCGGGACACGGCGCCCGCCGTATTCGGGGGTCCGCGCGGCCTTCGGCGATAAGGTGCCGGAGACGTTGCAGTTTGCACCTGCCGAGGTGTCCCTGCCCGCAGCACACCATCCACGGTGAGGGACGATGATCGTATCGGTGGTGTCGATGCCGGAAGGTGTCGTCACCCGCACAGGACTGCCGGAAGCCCGTGAACGCCTCCGGGCCTCCGGTCTCGTGATCGTGACCGTCGAGCAGGAGGACGACGACCCGCCGTGCGCCGAGCAGCCGCTGTCCCGGCTGCTCGGCGTGGAGGACGAGGCCTGGGAGTGGTTCGGTGAACCGCAGGACGAGGTGCGGGCCGAGTACCACGGCGACTTCGCCGCGTGCGTCGTACCGGTGGTCCACAGCGGCCGCCGGATCTCCTACGTGCAGGTACTGGTCGACCCCCGGCACCTCGTCATCTTCCACCGAGGGCCCGTCGACGCGGTCGGCACCTTCCTCGAACGGCTGGCGGTGGACTCGCCCGCCGAGTCCTTCGTCGCGCTGTTCCTGTTTCTCCAGGGTGTGCTGGAGACCTTTCGGCGGGCCGTCACGGACTCCCATCTGGAGGTCGAGGACCTCGAGGAGGCGATGTTCGCGGAACGGCGGCCCGAGCAGGTCCGGCTGCTGGCCCGGCAGCGTCGGCACGCGGCGCAACTGCATCGCGCGTTCCTGCCCTACGCCGCGCTCGCGCAGGAGGTCCTGGTCCGCCGCCGGATGACGAGCCACGGCCTCTCGGACGAACGGCGAGCGCTGAACAGCTTGCACGAGCACACCGTCCAGCTGGTGCTCCTGGAGATCGAGTCGCTGCGGGACGCCGCCCGGCGGGCCGCGGGCAGTTATGCCTCGCTCATCGCCGACCAGCAGAACGTCGTGATCAACCGTCTCACCGTCGTGTCGATGATCTTCCTGCCGCTGTCCTTCCTGACCGGGTTCTTCGGGATGAACTTCGCCTTCCTGACCAACAGGATGGAGAGCGAGGACTCGTTCCTGTGGCTCGGCCTCGGGCTTCAGCTGCTCGCCGTGGTCATGGCCATGTACTACGTGCTGTACCGCACGCACTGGCGGCAGCTGCGCGTCACCCATGCCCGCGACACGCTGGACGACCTGGACTCGCTCGACTCCCAGTCCTGACCGCGGCCGAGGCGACTCACCCGCGCCGGTCGCCCCGGTCCTCAACCGCCCCGGTTGCCTCGGCCGCCTCGGTCGCCTCAGCCGCCGAGTTCCTGGTACCGCGCGGTGAGCGCGGCCGTGCCCTCCGGTGTCAGGGAGCCGAACAGCCGCAGCCGGGAGATGCCGCCGTCCGGGAAGATGTCCACGCGCGCGTGCGTGCCGACGGCGGGGTCCGGCAGGACGAAGCGGTGGCCGGTGTCGGGCTGGAGCCGGGTGCGGGGCAGGATCTCGGTCCAGTCGCCGTCGTCGCCGTCCCGCACCGACACCGACGCCCAGCCCGCCGCGTTCCCCTTCAGGTACGCCGTGTCGATCTCGATCGCGCGGATCGCGGACCGGGCGGCCAGCCGGTAGCGGATCCAGTCGTTGCCGGTGTCACGGCGGCGGCGGGTCTCCCAGCCGTCGTCCATCCGGCGGGAACGGCCCGGCCCGATGGTGTTCGCCGCCGGGGAGTAGAACAGGTCCGACGCGTCCTCGGCGCGGCCGCCGTTCTCCAGGGCGACCACGTCGAAGGTGCCGAGCACCGCCAGCCACGCGGGGTCGGGTACGACCTCCCCGTACACCCGCAGGCGCGCGATGCCGCCGTCGGGGTGCTGGTTGACGCGCAGGTGGGTGAGGCGCTGTTCGACCAGGACGGCGAAGCCGTTCGCCGCGTGGCCGCCGACCTCGGTGCGCGGGACGAGCGTCGTCCACTTCACGTCGTCGCCGAGGATCTCCTCCGGGGACGGGGAGCCCGGCACGGACGTGCCCTCGACCGACACCGCCCGGGGGTGGTTGCCGCGGAAGTGGGCCGTGTCGACGACGATCCCCCGGACGACGCCTGGCGCGCCGAGGCGGACCAGCGCCCAGTCGTGGTCCTCGGCGGCCGGCCAGGGGTGCTCGGCCGAGACACCGCGCCGCCTGCGCGTCTCCCAGCCGTCCATGACCTTGCCCTTGTGTCCGAAGTGCTCGGGGACGAACTCGGCGCGGCCGGGCAGCAGCAGGTTCTCCCGCTGGGCGAAGAACTCGTCGTTGGCGGCCACGACGGCGCCCCCGAGCCGCCGGTCGGCGAGGTCGGTGTGGTGGGTGAAGGGGAAGTCGGCGGTGCGGTAGTCCGCGTACGGGTCACCGCCGCCGTAGGGGTTCGCGTCGCCGGTGAAGCGGGCCAGGGGGAGTTCGTGCTGCGCCGTCACGGTGATCAGGTGTTCCTCTCGGGAGCCGGCCGCCGCGGGGACGGGAGGGATCAGGGGGTGCGGGTCAGCAGTCGGCCCTTCGGGGCGGTGAACACGCCGTCCGCGAAGACGCGTTCACCGCGCAGCCAGGTGGACTTCACGACCCCGTGGAGGGTCTTGCCCGCGTACGCCGTGACGCGGTTGCGGTGCTGGAGCGCCGCCGGGTCCACGGTGAACGTCTCCTCGGGCGCGAGGACGGCGAAGTCGGCGTCGTGGCCGGGCACGACGGCGCCCTTGCGGTCGTCCAGTCCGACCAGCCGTGCCGTGCGGGCGGACATCCAGCGCACGACGTCCTCCAGGCCGTGTCCGCGTGCGCGTGCCTCGGTCCAGACGGCCGGCAGACTCAGCTGGAGGCCGGAGATTCCGCCCCAGGCGGTGGCGAAGTCGTCGGTCTTCAGGTCGGCCGTCGACGGCGAATGGTCGGTGACCACGCAGTCGACGGTGCCGTCCGCCAGCGCCTGCCAGAGCAGGTCCTGGTTGGCGGCCTCGCGGATCGGCGGGCAGCACTTGAACGCGCTGGCGCCGTCGGGGACCTCCTCGGCGGTCAGGGTCAGGTAGTGCGGGCAGGTCTCTACGCTGACCCGCACCCCTTCGGCCTTGGCGGCGGCGATCAGCGGCAGCGCGTCGCCGGAGGACAGGTGCAGGACGTGCACGCGCGCGTCCAGCCGCCTGGCCTCCGCGAGGAGCGCGGCGACGGCTGTGTCCTCCGCCTCGCGCGGACGGGAGGCGAGGAAGTCGGCGTACCTGGGGCCGCCGCGCTGCGGGGCGGCGTCCAGCTGGTGCGGGTCCTCGGCGTGCACGATCAGCAGGCCGCCGAACCCGGCGATCTCGGCGAGCGAGCGCCCGAGCCGGTCCCGGTCGAGGTGCGGGAACTCGTCCACGCCCGACGGGGACAGGAACGCCTTGAACCCGAAGACGCCGGCGTCGTGCAGCGGGCGCAGGTCCCCGACGTTGCCGGGCAGGGCGCCGCCCCAGAAGCCGACGTCCACGTGCGCCTTGTCGGCGGCGACCCGCTGTTTCGTACGGAGGTGCTCGACCGTCGTCGTCGGCGGGAGGGAGTTGAGCGGCATGTCGACGAGGGTGGTGATGCCGCCGGCCGCCGCCGCGCGTGTGGCGGTCCAGAAGCCCTCCCACTCGGTGCGGCCCGGGTCGTTGACGTGTACGTGGGTGTCGACCAGTCCGGGCAGCAGGACGTCGTCGCCGAGGTCCTCCAGCCGGGCCCCGGACGGCACCTCGGCGTCGTACGGCAGCACGGCCGTGATCTTCCCGGCGCGGACCGCGACCGAGGCGGCGCGTGTCCCTTCCGGAGCGACGACACGCCTTGAGCGCAGCACCAGTTCGGCGTCGGACACCTGGACCCTCTCTCTGCCGCTGTTCGGTTCCGCCGTTCCCTTCCGCGCCCTTCCGAGACACGGCATTTACTTCCACGTAACGGAATTCAACGTTCTGTTGAAGGAGTCTTCACTCCCGCCTCCGCGCCGTCAAGAGCACCCCCGCCCGCGGCGGACCGAACGCCGCCGCTCCCCCGGTTTTCCCTACATTTCCGCATACCAGAGCGATCTTTCCGATCAGCAGAATGTAGTTCCGCCTCCACGGGTGGCCGACCTGCTGCCGGGTAGGCTGCTGATCTCCTGCCACGCCGAAAGGAACGCGCCGTGCCGACGTCCAGCGCCAGCACCACCGACTCCGCCAAGTCCGCCAGTGGTGGGGTCCAGTCCCTGGAGCGCGCCTTCGACCTGCTGGAGCGGATGGCGGACGCGGGCGGCGAGGTCGGGCTGAGCGAGCTCTCGGTGAGCAGCGGACTGCCGCTGCCGACCATCCACCGTCTCATGCGCACCCTGGTGGTCTGCGGTTACGTACGCCAGCAGGCCAACCGCCGGTACGCGCTCGGCCCGCGGCTGATCCGTCTCGGCGAGTCCGCCTCACGGCTGCTCGGCACCTGGGCCCGCCCCTACCTGGCCCGACTGGTGGACGAGACCGGCGAGACGGCGAACATGGCGCTGCTCGACGGGGACGAGATCGTGTACGTGGCGCAGGTGCCGTCCAGGCACTCGATGCGCATGTTCACCGAGGTCGGCCGGCGGGTCCTGCCGCACTCCACGGGTGTCGGCAAGGCTCTGCTGGCCGACTTCCCCGACCATGAGGTGCGGGCCCTGCTCGGCCGTACCGGCATGCCCGCGGCGACGGAGAAGACGATCGTCACGCCCGAGGGCTTCCTCGCGGCACTGGAGGACGTACGGCGGGCCGGGTACGCCGTCGACGACAACGAGCAGGAGATCGGCGTGCGCTGCCTCGCGGTCTGCGTGCCGGACTCCCCCACCGCCGCCGCCATCTCCATCTCCGGCCCGGCGGGCCGGGTCACCGAGGCGGCCACGGAGCGGATCGTGCTGGTCCTCCAGCAGGTCGCCCGGGAACTGTCGGAGGCGCTGGCCGGCTCGGGCGCCGCCAACGCGTAGTCCGCCGCCCTCGTGCTCCCGTCGAACGTCAGCGCCGCGGGGGCTCGCCGAAGAGCTCGACCGCCGTACGGACGTCCGCCAGGCCCGGGGCCAGCGCGCTGACCGAGCCGATGGCGCCCGCGATCAGCAGCAACGAGCGGCGCAGCCGCGGAATCTCCGGGGTACCCCCGGCCGCCATGGCGTTCAGCGCGGCGAGTTCGTCCTCGGCGATGTCCCGGTCGGAGAACTCGGCCGGATGGGCGGCGAGTTCGCGACGCAGCCGGGACACCGCGGAGCGCAGCCCCGCCACCCGCGGATCCTCGTCGCTCCCGGTCACAGCCTTCTGCTCCACACTCCGCAACACAGTCCTCCCCCTCACCCGCGGCCCGCACCCCACACCCGCGCCCCACCGTCCCCACCGCCCCCGGCGCGCACCCCGTGCCCGGCGCCCGGTCGGGGCGGGCGCCCAGTTAACGCCACCGGGACCCGCGTCCGCCAGTCCGATGCACCGTCAACTTCCTTTGTACGCAAGGGAGATCGAATCGACCGCAGCACGCCGCCGCGGCGGATGACCGGCCCGGCATCCCCCCGCCTCGCCGGGCACACGGAAGCGCCGTCCCTGCCTCCACCCGCGTCCTGCGGTATGCAGGGTCCATGACGACACCACAGACGACGCCCCGCCCGCCGGCGGTCGCGGGCCTGCTGCTCGCCGCGGGCGGCGGACGGCGGCTGGGCGGACGCCCCAAGGCCCTGCTCACGCATCGCGGGCGGCCGCTGGTGGAGCACGCGGTGGAGGTGCTGCGGTCGGCCGGGTGCCGGCCGGTCCACGTGGTCCTGGGGGCACAGGCGGACACCGTACGGCGGCGGGCGGAGCTCGGCGGCTGCGTACTGGTGGACAACCCGGAGTGGGAGCAGGGCATGGGCACCTCGCTGCGGGCCGGGCTGGCCTCGCTCACCGGAACGGACGCAGCGGCGGTGCTGGTCTCGCTCGTCGACCAGCCCGGCATCGGCCCGGAGGCGGTACGGCGGGTCCTGGCCGCCCACCGGGGCGGCGCGTCCCTGGTCGCGGCCGCCTACGCGGGCGTGCGCGGCCATCCCGTCCTGTTCGGGGCCGCCCACTGGGCGGGCGTCGCCGCGGCCGCGACCGGGGACCAGGGGGCCCGCGCCTATCTGCGGGAGCACGCGGCGGCGCTGACGCTCGTCGAGTGCGGGGACGTGGCCCGGCCGTACGACATCGACACGGAAGCCGACCTGGTCCACCTCGAGTGAGCGAGGTGGCACCGCGCACCTCCCGCCTCGACGCCGAACGCCTCGGCATCAACAGAACATTGAACTTCCGCGATGAGGAAACTAACATCCATTGATCAAAAGCGTCCGGCCGCGCCCCGACGCCGTCCGCCTCGCCCGGTTCGACCGGCACCCGGTGCCACGCCCGCTGAAGGAAGTGACAGCTCATGTCCACACCAGCGCCGTCCCCGCTGGCCATCGTCGACGCCGCACCGCTGCCCCGGCAGGAGGAGGTCCTCACCGACGCCGCGCTCGCCTTCGTCGCCGAGCTGCACCGGCGTTTCACGCCGCGCCGGGACGAGCTCCTCGCCCGCCGGGCGGAGCGCCGCGCCGAGATCGCCCGCACCGCCACGCTCGGCTTCCTCCCGGAGACCGCCGCGATCCGCGCGGACGACTCCTGGCGGGTGGCCCCGGCCCCCGCGGCCCTGGACGACCGGCGGGTGGAGATCACCGGCCCGACCGACCGCAGGATGACGGTCAACGCGCTCAACTCCGGTGCCCGGGTGTGGCTCGCGGACTTCGAGGACGCCTCCGCGCCGACCTGGGAGAACGTCGTACTCGGCCAGCTCAACCTGAGCGACGCCTACGCCCGGACCATCGACTTCACCGACGAGCACACCGGAAAGTCGTACGCACTCAAGGCCGCCGGGGAGCTCGCCACCGTCGTCATGCGGCCGCGGGGCTGGCATCTGAACGAGCGTCACCTCGTCGACGCCGAAGGCACCCCGGTCCCCGGCGCGTTCGTCGACTTCGGGCTGTACTTCTTCCACAACGCCCGGCGGCTGCTCGACCTCGGCAAGGGCCCCTACTTCTACCTCCCGAAGACCGAGTCCCACCTCGAGGCCCGGCTCTGGAACGACGTGTTCGTCTTCGCACAGGACCACCTCGGCATCCCGCAGGGCACCGTCCGCGCCACCGTCCTCATCGAGACGATCACCGCGGCCTACGAGATGGAGGAGATCCTCTACGAGCTCCGCGACCACGCCTCCGGGTTGAACGCCGGCCGCTGGGACTACCTGTTCTCCATCATCAAGAACTTCCGGGACGGCGGGCCCCGGTTCGTGCTGCCTGACCGCAACGCCGTGACGATGACGGCCCCGTTCATGCGGGCGTACACCGAACTCCTCGTGCGCACCTGCCACAAGCGCGGCGCGCACGCGATCGGCGGCATGGCGGCGTTCATCCCGTCGCGGCGTGACGAGGAGGTCAACAAGGTCGCCTTCGAGAAGGTCAGGGCCGACAAGGACCGTGAGGCGGCCGACGGTTTCGACGGGTCCTGGGTGGCCCACCCGGACCTGGTGCCGATCGCCCTGGCCTCCTTCGACGCCGTGCTCGGCGACCGCCCGAACCAGAAGGACCGGCTGCGCGAGGACGTCCACGTCGAGGCGGCCGACCTGATCGCCGTCGACTCCCTCGACGCCCGGCCGACGTACGCCGGGCTGGTCAACGCCGTCCAGGTCGGCATCCGTTACATCGAGGCCTGGCTGCGCGGCCTCGGCGCGGTCGCCATCTTCAACCTCATGGAGGACGCGGCCACCGCCGAGATCTCCCGCTCGCAGATCTGGCAGTGGATCAACGCGGGCGTGGAGTTCGAGAACGGTGAGAAGGCGACACCGGAACTGACCCGCAAGGTCGCGGCGGAGGAACTGGCCGCCGTCCGCGCCGAGACCGGCGAGGAGGCCTTCGCCGCCGGCCACTGGCAGCAGGCGCACGACCTGCTGCTGAGGGTCGCCCTCGACGAGGACTACGCCGACTTCCTGACCCTGCCCGCCTACGAGCAGCTCCAGGGCTGAGCGCGGCGCGTCCTCACCTGTCCGAGTGGCCCAGGGACCGGCCCGGGGCCACTCGGTCGCGTACCGCCTTCTTGACCTCGGTGGGTTCCGGGAACCCCTGCTCGCGCCGGTCCCACACCACCTCGTCGTTCACCCGCACCACGAAGACCCCGCCCGTGCCCGGCTTCAGCGCCAGCTCGGTCAGGTCGGCCTCGAAGGTGGTCAGCAGCTCCTGCGCCAGCCAGGCGGCCCGTGGCAGCCAGCGGCACCGGGTGCAGTACTCGATCTCCACCCGCTGGACGTCCGTCATTGCAGATGCACCGACCAATCCTGTTCGGCGGCCGGCTTGCCGTGCAGGTCGGGGACCCGCTTGAGCCAGTTCGGCCGGCCCTGCTGCGTTCGCGCCGCCCGCCGGGCCTCCTCGGCGGCGAGCTCCTCCCGGCTGGGGAAGTCGGTGGGCAGCCAGGACCCGGAGGCCCGCACCCGGGCGTGGAGATGATCCACGTACGCCGTCCGGGCGTCGTCGGGCGTGGCGAACTCCGGGTCGTCGGCCAGCCAGGCGTCGGGGACCTCGGCGACGATCCGGCGCAGCAGTTCCCCGGTCACCCTGGGGGCCAGCTCGGCGTCGGCCGCCCGGGTGTCCGGCGCGTACCCGCCGAGGGCGTGGTGGCGGAAGTCGTACGCCTTGTGCGGCGCCGCCGAGTCCCAGCGGTGGTGGAAGACGAGCGCGGCCCCGTGGTCGATCAGCCACAGCCGCGGCGGGACCGTGCCGAACGTGGGCCAGATCATCAGGTTGGAGCTGTGCACCGTGCGGTCGACGTTCACCGTCAGGGCGTCGAGCCAGACGATCCGGCCCGCCTCCACCGGGTCGACGTCGAAGGCGGCGGCCACATCGGGCGTGAAGTCCTTCGCGCCCGGCAGATAGTCCATGCCGAGGTTGACGCCCCCGCTGGCGTTCAGCAGGTCCCGCACCTCCTGGTGCGGTTCGTCCGCGCCGAGCTGCGGGTCGAAGCGCACCAGGACCAGTTCGGGGAAGCGCAGCCCGAGGGCACGGGCCAGTTCGCCCACGATCACCTCGGCGACCAGCGCCTTGCGGCCCTGCGCGGCGCCGGTGAACTTCACGACGTAGGTGCCGAGGTCGTCGGCCTCGACGACGCCGGGGACGGAGCCCCCGGAGTGCAGGGGTGTGAGGTAGCGGGTCGCAGTGACCTCTCTCAGCATGTTCTCGGGCCACCCGACCTTTCGCCCTCGCGATCCACGGCGGACTCTCCGACGTGCGCACTCCGGAAAGTCTGCCACCCTGCGCGGCGCCCGTGCGGCCGGTCAGCCGGCGGTGCCCGCCTGCTCGGCGAGGGTGTACGCCACGAGCGCGTTCGCATGGCCGTGTCCCAGGCCGTGCTCGGTCTTGAGCCAGGCGACCAGTTCCATGTGCCTGGTCAGCGGCGAGGAGCGGATCAGGTCCTGCCACTCGGCCACCGGACGGCCGTACTTCTTCTCGATCGAGGGAAAGTAGCTGGCGGGGCCCTTCACAGGTGCGCTCATGTCGGTCGCTTCCCGTCTGTTCGGTCGTGTGCGCTGCCGCGTGTGTGCTGTCGTGTGCGCTGTCGTGTGCGCTGTCGTCTGTATGACCCGCGGGCGGCGGAGAAGCGATCGCCCCACCGGCGTGACCCGCATCACATATGACCAGGCCGTCTCGTCCTCCGCCCGGCGGGTGGGGCCGGCCCCGCGGCCGCCGGTCAGCCGGACAGCGGGTTGGGCAGCGGCAGATAGCGGGCGTCGGCGCCGTCCGCGCCGGTCCAGCGCAGCAGCAGGTTGGTCTTGCCGGGCAGGGTGGGCGAGGCGAGCAGGGCGTCGATCTCGGGGAGGTCGCGCCGGGCGAGTTCACGGCGGGCGGCGGGCCAGGGGTCGAAGCCCGGCCGGCGCTCGGCCAGCGCACCGGCGATCTCGGTGAGGTGGTTGACGACCAGGCAGTACACCAGCCGCTCCCAGCCTGCCTCCCGGGACACGTCCGGCAGCAGCTTGACGCCCTCGGCGTCCCGGAACAGCGCCTGCACCGGAGTGCCGTCCGCGTCGACCGCGACCAGCGTGTTCTGGAGATGCGCCTCCAGTACGACGCCGTGGTCGGCGAAGGCCGCGAGGGACGGGGGGACGACCGCGCCCAGATAGGCCTCCCACCAGGCCCCCGGGTCCTTCGTGCCGTCCAGCGGGCTGCCCGCGAACCCCTCGGCCAGGCCCGCGGCGAGCAGCGGTGTTGCGCCGGGGAGCAGGTGGTCGCGCAGTCCGTCGCGGACCAGGACGGCCAGTTCCTCGAAGGCGAAGCCGGCGGTGCGGTAGCCGCGGTCGCCGAGCCAGGCCGCGGGCCCCTCGGCCGACGCGAGGGCGTGCGCGGCGGCCGTGTCGCTCCGGCGCAGTCTCAGCAGGTCGTGGCGCCACAGCCGGCGGATGTCGTTGGTGATGCGGACGTCCAGGCTGAACTTCAGGAAGAGGTCGCGCTCCGGGCTGTACGTCGTGCGGATCGCGGCCGTGGGCCAGACCTCGCAGGCGGTCGTGCCCAGCCGGATCAGCCGCCCGTCGGCGAAGGCGGGGGCGAGGTCGTCGCCGACCAGGTCCAGCTGCCAGGGGTGGGCGGGCAGCAGTCGGTAGCCGGGCGGGGCCTCGCCGAGGGTGTCCAGGGCCGCGGTGTCGCCCTCCTCGACGACCTGGTCCTCGCGCACCCCGAGCAGGGCGAGCGGGAAGCGGGCGTGCGCCTCGGGGGCGTACGGCAGCCAGCCGGCGACCGGGCCGCCGCCGCGCGCCTTCGGGGCCGGGTGGTACGGGTGGCCGGTGACCAGGGACTGCTCGGAGCGCAGGTAGGGGTCGTCGGGCGGGGTGGCGGCGGCGCGGGCGGTGAGCAGCGCGGCCACCGCGTCCCTGCTGTCGATCATCTCGGCGGGCAGTTCGTGGTTGGACAGCCCGGTGTGCCGGCGCAGCTCCTCGGCGACGAGTTTGACCAGTTCCGGATGGTCGAGGCGGTGCCAGGCGCCCGCCGCGTACACCTCGGGTTCGGCGGGCCGCCGGGTCCCGAGCACCCGTAGCAGCCGGTCCCCGCCGGGCAGGCGGTACACCGGACGCCGGCCGGGATCGGCGGGGTCGCCCAGCGGGCGGGCCACCTCGCGCAGCAGACAGTTGAGCAGGGGCGCGGCCGCGTAGGCGTCGGCCGGGTCGGTACGGCCGCCGGTCGACACGCCGGTCCGCGGGGCGGCGGGCGACACGCCGAGCCGCGGGGCGCCGGGCGGGACCGCGGCGCCACCGGCGGACGGGGCCGCGCCGTCACCGGCGGTCGGGCCGGGGCCGCCGCCGCCGGGCGGGGCGGCGTCGTCGTCGGCGGGCGGGGCGGCGTCGTCGTCGGCGGGCACGGCGGTGGCGCCGCCGGGCGGGGCGGCGTCGTCGTCGGCGGGCGGGGGCAGGAGGTCCACGCGATCCACTCGTTCCCTACGGTCCGTTCGGACGGAGATGATCAGTATCTCTGCTGTCACCACCCGCCTTGACCGACCAGTCCCACCCCACTCGTACCCGAGGAGCCCGACCGTGTACCGATCTTCCAGCGCCGAGGACGCGATCGCCGCCGAACTGGCCGATGTGCGTCCCGGCCTCGTGGCGCGGTTCACGACCGAGCTGCCCGGCGCCCGCGCGGCCGTCCTGACCCGGCTGTGGCGCGCGCTCGCCCATGAACCGCTGCCGTGGATCGTGCGCCGTGAACCCGGCGGCGACGGGCTCACCCTGCGGCTGTCCGACGGCCGCAGGCTGCACGGTCCGGTCCCGGATCCGTACGCCACCGCCGCGTACGTCACCTCGGTGGAGCTGGACGGGGTGGCGTACGACCGTCCGCAGCGGCTGCTCACCGCGCTCGCCGTGCCGAACGGCGCGGCCTTCGCGGCCGAACTCGACGACAGTGTCGCGTCGTTGGCGCTGTCCCGGGCCGGACAGCCGGACCGCCCCGCCACGCGTTCGCCCGGCGGACGGACCGCGGACGAGACGCGGGCGGACGAGTGGCCGCCGGACGAGTGGCCGAGGGACGAGTGGGAGTGGGAGCAGCGGGTGGTCGACGGGCATCCGTACCACCCCAACTGCCGTTCCCGGCCGGGTTTCTCGGCCGCCGAGCAGCTCGCGTACGGGCCGGAGCACCGGCCCCTGGTGCGGCTGGGCCTGGTGCCGGTGGAGGCGGACGAGTGCCTGGTGACGGGCGAGTGGCCGCAGTGGCTGCGGGACGGGCGGCGGACGGTGCTGCCGGTGCACCCCTGGCAGGCGGCGCATGTGCTCAAGCGGGCGGGCGACACCGGGCTGGACGCGCATCCGCTGATGTCGCTGCGCACCCTGGCCGTGCCCGGCGGTCCGCACGTCAAGACCGCGCTCACCGCCCGGCTGACGTCCTCGGTGCGGGACATCTCGGTCGGGTCCGTCTCGATGTCCGCGACCCTGTCGGAGTTCGGGCAGGCGCTCGCGGCGCGCACGGACGGCCTGTTGCACGTCACCCGCACGCTGGGCGCGGCCACCGCCCACTCCCCGGACCTGGCGGCCGTGCTGCGGGAGTCGCCTGGTGTGTACGGGGCACCGGGCGAGCACGTGGTGCCGGTGGCCGCCCTCGCGACGACCGGTCTGCCCCGGTCGCCGGGCTGGCTCGCGGACTTCACGCGGCTCGCGCTGACCGTCGGGCTGCGGCTGCTGGAACTCGGCGTCGCCCTGGAGGCGCACGGCCAGAACCTGCTGGTGGTGCTGTCTCCGACGGGCGCGCCGCTGCGTCTGGTCTACCGCGACCTCGCCGACATCCGGGTCGGACCGCTGCGGCTGGCCGAACACGGTGTCCCGGTTCCCGCGTTGGCCGGGCGGACCGTCACGGACGATGTCACCACCCTGCGGCGCAAGCTGTTCGGCTCGCTGGTGGCGGGCTCGCTGGCCGCGACGGCCGGATCGGCGCCGGCGCTGCGCGGGGCGCTGGAGGCGGCCGTACCGGACCTGCCGCGCACCGCGGACCTGGTGGCGCTGCTCGAAGAACCGCTGCCCGTCAAGGCGTTGACACTGATGAGGCTGTCGCCGGGGGTGGCCGGGGACCAGTGGGCACAGCTGCCCAACCCGCTGGGCGCGGGGCCGGGGCGGCGCGGGGCGGACCCCGCTTTGTGGCGGGACCCGTCCGGTCAATAGGATCCGCCGATGATCAGAACACAACGGCTGGCGGTAGGGATCTGCGCCCTGCTCGCCGCGTTCACGGTCGGGATAGCGTTCCCTGCCGGAGCGGTCGCCGACGAGACCACCGCCGACGCACCGAAGGTCGACCTCGTTCTCGATGTGAGCGGGTCGATGCGGGCCAACGACATCGACGGCAAGTCGCGGATGGCCGCGGCGAAGCAGGCGTTCAACGAAGTGCTGGACGCGACGCCCGAGGAGGTCCAGCTCGGCATCCGCACGCTGGGCGCCAACTACCCCGGCGACGACCGCAAGACGGGCTGCAAGGACACCGCGCAGCTCTACCCGGTCGGCCCGCTGAACCGGACCGACGCCAAGACGGCGGTGGCGACCCTCTCGCCCACCGGCTGGACGCCGATCGGACCCGCCCTGCTGAAGGCCGCCGACGACCTCGACGGCGGAACCGGCTCCAAGCGGATCGTACTGATCAGCGACGGCGAGGACACCTGCGCCCCGCTCGACCCGTGCGAGGTGGCCCGCGAGATCGCGGCCAAGGGCGTCGGCCTCACCATCGACACGCTCGGCCTGGTGCCGAACACCAAGCTGCGCGCGCAGCTGAGCTGCATCGCCGAGGCGACCGGCGGCACCTACACCTCGGTCGAGCACGCCGACGAACTGACCGACAAGGTCAACCAGTTGGTGGACCGGGCGGCCGATCCGGTGGTGACGCCGGTGGCCACCCAGGGCGCGGACTCCTGCTCCCAGGCACCGACCCTGAAGTCCGGCCTGTACACCGACCGTGAGGAGTTCGGCCAGGAGCGCTGGTACCGGGTGGACGTCAACCCGGGCCAGGAGCTGCGGGCTTCGGTGAGCGTGGCGGACGACCGGGCCGTCAACCCCGACTACGGGGTGCTGCTGCGCGCGGTCACCGTGCACCAGCGGGAGATCGTACGGGGCGAGGCGGACGGCAACGGCCGTACGGACGTCGTCTCGACCGGCCTGCGTTACCCGAAGGCGGAGAGCGACGACGAGAACGCGCCCGCCGAGACGGTGTGCCTCCAGGTCACCAACTCCTTCTCCGCCGCCGCCGGGGTCAAGGCCACGCCCGGTCTGCCGCTCGAGCTGACGGTCGACGTGGTCGACGGCCCGTCCCAGGCGAGCGACGTGGCCTCCTTCGGCCTCGGCCGCGGCTGGTGGCTGCTCGGCGCCCTGATCCTGGCCGGCTTCCTCGCCGGTGTGCTGTGGGGCTGGCTGTCCCGCTGGCGCGTCGCGGTCTGGAGGACCAACTGATGCGAATCACACGAACGCTGAGCCTGGCGCTGCTGACCCTCGGACTGGCCGCGGGCCCCGCGGCGGCCGACTCCTCGCCCTCCGCGAGCCCGTCCGACGACGCCAAGGCGCCCACCACGGCGGGTACTTCGTTCCGCACGGCGACCGAGATCGAGCAGGGCGTGACGGCCACGGCGAGCGGTTCCGCCGGTGACTACCTCTACTGGTCGTTCCCGGCGGACGCCGGACAGCGGCCCACCGTCAAGGCGACGGTGAAGCTGCCGGACACCCACGGGGCCCAGTCCTGGCAGATCGACGTGTACGACGGTCTGCGCCGCCGCCAGGCCTGCCAGTACGGGGCGCAGACGCGCACCGCCCAGCCGGGCTCGCCCTCGGTCGAACTGGCCTGCACGCTGCGCACGGTGCGCGCCTGGACCGAGCCGTGGGACGACGCCCCGCTGCCCGGCACCTACTACGTCCGGCTCACGGTCGTGGGCCTGAAGACGGCCGACCTGGGTCTGCCGGTGAGCGCCGAGATGTCGGTGGAGTCCAAGGACATCGGCGGTGCGGCCGCCGTGGACGGCTCGCTGTCCGAGGCCCTGGTGCCGGGGATCGCGGTCACGTCCAAGAAGGACGAGTCGGACGACTCCGACGGCTCGGCGAAGTCGGCGGTGCTCTCCAGCATCGAGCCGGACGACGGCTGGTCGTCCAACTGGTGGTCCGACCGCTGGGTGTGGACCGCGGTGGGCGGCATGCTGGCCGCGCTCGCGGGCATCGGCGGCTACGCGCTGACCCGCGGCAACGGCCGACCGCGCAATCTGCCGCCGGGCGTCTGACGCCCGTGCCCTGCGGGCCGGGCCCGGCGCGCCTCCTACGCGCCGGGCTCGGCCCGTTCGTCTTTCACCCTGGCGGGAACAACCGGGTCCGTCGGGTTCACCGAATCCGCCGGGTTCGTCAGGTCCTTCGGAGTCGTCGGGTACGTCGGGTCCGTCGGCTCAACCGGTCAGGCCGGTCGGCCCGGTTGGGCCGGTTCGGGCGCCCCCGCCGGTGCAGCCGGTTCGGCCGGCTGGGCCAGTTGAGCCAGTTCCTTGGCCAGGGGGCCGTCGCCGGTCACCTCCGCCCGACCCTCGCGGACCGCCTCGGCCAGGGTGAGCAGACCCCGGGCCATGGCCTCGCAGGTGGCGGTGTCCAGGATCAGCAGCGCGTCGGGCCCGGCGGGCGCGGGCCCGTCGCCGTACGCCGGCCCGTCCGTGTCGCCGTCACCGGCGTGGAGATGGAACCTGCCCTCCTCCAGCCTGACTTCGAGGACGCCCCGGGCCGCGGGGACCCCCCGCAGCGCCCGCAGCAGCGGCAGCGCGAACCAGTGGGCGCGCACCGCGTCCGTGGGCCGCCGTTCGCCCAGCTCCCCCTCGCCCCACGCGCCCAGCGCCTGGAGCACCGTCCGCAACCGGCGTCCCCGGGACGTGAGTTCGTAGACGTAGACGGCGCCCGGCGGGGGCAGCCGACGGCGGGTGGCCAGGCCGTCGCGCTCCATGTCCTTCAGCCGCGAGGCCAGTACGTCCGTGCTCACGCCCGGCAGGTCGGCGTGCAGGTCCGTGTAGCGGCGCGGGCCGGCGAGCAGCTCGCGGACGATCAGCAGGGTCCAGCGGTCGCCGACGACGTCGAGCGCGCGGGCGGCGGAACAGTACTGGTCGTAGCTTCGGCGAGGTGGCATGCGACGCAGTCTAGACATGTTGTTGGACTTTCCAAGCTCCCACTTGGTAAAACCAAGCATCACCAGATATCCGAGAGGCGGCGGCGCATGGAGTTCCGGCAGTCCAACAAGCTCAGCGAGGTCTGCTACGAGATCCGCGGTCCGGTGATCGAGCACGCCAACGCCCTGGAGGAGGCGGGTCACAGCGTGCTGCGCCTGAACACCGGCAACCCGGCGCTGTTCGGCTTCGAGGCGCCGGAGGAGATCCTCCAGGACATGATCCGGATGCTCCCCCGGGCCCATGGCTACACGGACTCGCGCGGCATCCTCTCCGCCCGCCGCGCGGTCGCGCAGCGCTACCAGGACCGAGGCCTGGAGGTCGACGTCGACGACGTCTTCCTCGGCAACGGCGTCTCCGAGCTGGTCTCCATGGCCGTACAGGCGCTGGTGGAGGACGGCGACGAAATCCTCATCCCCGCCCCGGACTTCCCGCTGTGGACGGCCGTCACCACCCTGGCCGGCGGGAAGGCGGTCCACTACCTGTGCGACGAACAGGCCGACTGGTACCCGGACCTGGAGGACATGGCGTCGAAGATCACCGAGCGCACCAAGGCGGTCGTGATCATCAACCCGAACAACCCCACCGGCGCGGTCTACCCCAAGGAGATCGTCGAGGGCATCCTCGACCTGGCCCGCCGGCACGGCCTGATGGTCCTCGCCGACGAGATCTACGACCAGATCCTGTACGACGACGCCGTGCACCACTCGGCCGCCGCGCTCGCCCCCGACCTGGTCGTCCTCACCTTCTGCGGCCTCTCCAAGACGTACCGGGTGGCGGGCTTCCGCTCGGGCTGGCTGGTCGTCACAGGGCCCAAGCAGCACGCGAAGAGCTATCTGGAGGGCCTGACCATGCTGGCCTCCATGCGGCTGTGCGCCAACGCACCCGCCCAGTACGCCATCCAGGCGGCGCTCGGCGGCCGCCAGTCCATCCACGAGCTGACCGCCCCCGGTGGCCGGCTGTACGAACAGCGCACCGTGGCCTGGGAGAAGCTGAACGAGATCCCGGGGGTGTCGTGCGTGAAGCCGAAGGGCGCGCTGTACGCCTTCGCCCGTCTGGACCCCAAGGTCCACCGGATCCACGACGACGAGAAGTTCGTCCTGGACCTGCTGCTGCGGGAGAAGATCCAGGTGGTCCAGGGCACCGGGTTCAACTGGCCCGCCCCCGACCACTTCCGCATTCTCACGCTCCCCCACGCGGACGATCTGGAGGCGGCCATCGGCCGGATCGGCCGGTTCCTGAGCGGGTACCGGCAGTAGCCCTCCTACCCTGGGGGCATGGGTGATCTTTTTATCGTCCGGCACGGTGAGACCGAGTGGTCGCGGTCCGGACGGCACACCGGCCGCACCGACGTACCGCTGACCGAGTGCGGCCGGGAGGAGGCGCGCCGCCTGGTGCCGCTGGTCCGCTCGCACCGCGTCGGCGCCGCGTTCGTCAGCCCGCTCCAGCGGGCGCGGGAGACGGCGGAGCTCATCGGTCTGCACGACGTACGGATCGACACGGACCTCCAGGAGTGGGACTACGGCGCGTACGAAGGGGTCACGACCGTCGAGATCCACCGCACCCGGCCGGGCTGGTTCCTGTTCACCGACGGCGTGCCTGAGGGCCCGCCCGAGCACCCCGGGGAGACCCCGGAGCAGGTCGGCGAGCGCGCCGACCGGGTGCTGGCCAAGGTGGACGCCGCGCTCGCCAACACCGAGGGCGTCGTCGTCCTGGTGGCGCACGGCCACTTCCTGCGGGTCCTCACCGCCCGCCGGCTGGGACTGCCCCCTGCGGACGGCGCGCTGTTCCAGCTGGCGACGGGGGCACTGAGCCGGCTGAGCACGGAACACGGGCGGCCGGTGATCGCCGGCTGGAATGTCAGAGCCAACCCGTAGCCTGCGAGTGGGCCGCCTCGCGGCCCGTGGGAGGGAGCCTGCCGTGACACGACCGCCGACCGCCGCGCAGCGGCGGGTGATCGACGCCGCCGAGCCCGTGACCGGACGGCTGCGGGGCACACCGGCGCAGCTCGCGGCGCTGGTGAGACACGGGCTCGCCTTCCGGCATCCGCGGCCGCCGCACGACCACTTCCTGACCCCGGCCGGACACCGGATACGCGAGACGGCCGACCCCCTGCCGCAGGCGGCGGACCCGACCGGGACCCGGGCCGGGCAGGCGGCGGAGCGGACACCGCACGGGTCGCCGGCCGGGGCCCCCGCGGACGCCGGGGTGTTCGCCGCGCGGGTCGGCGGCGAGGACCGGCCTCAGGGGCCCGCTCCAGCGCCGAGCGCTGGCCCTCGGGGCGGGGCGCGGTCAGGCCCAGCGAGCGGCCGTCGCTGGAACTGCC
>NZ_JBEOWS010000013.1:0-59903 GCF_040296125.1 Streptomyces sp. NPDC002265
GGGCGACCAGAATGCCCAACACCGTTCGGGGCGTTCGGCTGAGCAACCACAGTCCTGGAGACAGGACTCACTCCCGCTCAGTCTTTAGGAACGGTGGGAGTCAGGCGTCTCATGGGCGGATCGTCGACGACCGCCGTGAACCCCCGGTGGCCCCGAGATGGCCGCGGGCGACGCCGGGACCTGTCCTACTCGGCGGCCGGGTCCCCGCCCTCCATCGCCAGCAGCTCCTCGTTCGGGATCGCGCCGCCGAACCGCCGGTCGCGCGAGGCGAACTCGACGCAGGCGCGCCACAGGTCACGGCGGTCGAAGTCCGGCCACAGCACGTCCTGGAACACCATCTCGGCATACGCGCTCTGCCAGAGCAGGTAGTTGGAGGTGCGCTGCTCGCCGCTCGGGCGCAGGAACAGGTCCACGTCCGGCATGTCCGGGTAGTACATGTACTTCTGCAGGGTCTTCTCGGTGACCTTCGACGGGTCGAGCCGGCCCGCCTTCACGTCCTCCGCGAGGGCCTGCGCCGCGTCGGCGATCTCCGCGCGGCCGCCATAGTTCATGCAGAAGTACAGCGTGAGCGCGTCGTTGTCCTTGGTCTGCTCCTGGGCGACCTGGAGCTCCTTGGCGACCGACTTCCACAGCTTGGGCATCCGGCCCACCCAGCGCACCCGGATGCCGAGCCCGTCGAGGGTGTCGCGGGTCTTGCGGATGAAGTCGCGGTTGAAGTTCATCAGGAAGCGCACCTCGTCGGGCGAGCGCTTCCAGTTCTCGGTGGAGAAGGCGTACAGGGAGATGCTGCCCACGCCGATCTCGACCGCGCCCTGGAGCACGTCGAGCACGCGCTCGGCACCGACCTTGTGGCCCTCGGTGCGCGGCAGTCCGCGCTCCTTGGCCCAGCGGCCGTTCCCGTCCATGACGATCGCCACGTGCTTGGGGACCAGCTCGCCGGGGAGCTTGGGCGCGCGGGCGCCGGACGGGTGCGGCTCCGGCGCCTTGTACTCGCGGCGCTGGCGTCCCAGGAACCCGCGTACCACCATGTGCTTCTCGTCTCCTCTTACGGCCTGACGCTTATTTCTCAACGTACCGAAGCGAGCGCAGCCCGCGCTCCAGATGCCAGTGCAGGTAGGCGGACACCAGTCCGCTGCCCTCCCGGACGTGCCTCGGCTCGCAGGCGTCCGCAGTCTCCCAGTCTCCCGTAAGCAGCGCGCCGAGCAGTTCCAGGGTCGCCGGTGAGGGTACGACACTTCCCGGCACCCGGCAGTCCACGCACAGGGAGCCCCCGGAGGCCACCGAGAAGAAACGGTTGGGTCCGGGCATTCCGCACTTCGCGCAGTCGTCGAAGCTCGGCGCGTAGCCGTTGACGGCGAGGGAGCGCAGCAGGAACGCGTCGAGGACGAGATGCGGGGCGTGCTCGCCCCGGGCGAGAGTGCGCAGGGCGCCGACGAGCAGCATGTACTGCTGGACGGCCGGCTCGCCCTCGTGGTCGGTGAACCGCTCGGCGGTCTCCAGCATGGCCGTCCCGGCGGTGTACCGGGTGTAGTCGGTGACGATCGGGCCGCCGTACGCGGCGATGATCTCGCTCTGGGTGCACAGCGGCAGCCCGCGGCCGACCAGCTCGCTGCTGCCCCGCGCGAAGAACTGCACGTCCACGTGGGAGAACGGTTCGAGGCGGGCCCCGAACTTCGACTTCGTGCGCCGCACCCCGCGGGCCACCGCCCGCACCCGGCCGTGGCCGCGGGTGAGCAGCGTGATGATCCGGTCCGCCTCACCCAGCTTCTGGGTGCGCAGCACGATGCCGTCGTCGCGGAACAGACTCATGGGCCCATTGTCGCCTACGGCGGATGTGCTCCGGGGACGGAGTCGGGGAGAAGGGAGTCAGGAGGCACCCGGCTCGGGCGGGGTCGTCGTCGCCCGCACGGAGTCCGGTAATCCGTTCTGGCTGATGCTCCACAGCTCGGCGAAGCGCTTGACCCGCTCCTGCACCTCCTTCTCGGTCGCGTCCACCGTCGTCCAGGAGGGCACGCCCATCTGGTCCGCGGTGATCTCGTAGGACAGGGCGCCGTCGAAGATGATGAAGTCGATCATCTTGCCGCGCTGGGCGTTGATCGGCAGATGCGGCAGGGCCACGACCCGCACCTCGATGCCGATGCTGCGCTGCTCCTCGCAGAGCGCGTCGAGGGTCGCGATGTCCTCGGGCTGCTTCACCACGAACAGCCGCCGCACCTTGACCCTGCGCTGCGGGTCGTCGATCGCGACGCGCTGTGCCTCCAGATACCGGCCGGCGGGCTCGCTGTTCCAGAAGTCGCCGTCGACGGGGGAGGTGCTGATGGCGTCGATGGAGGTGGTGGCGCACTTGGTGAGCGTCAGCAGCCAGTCGTGGTTCTCGCCCGGCGACTTGGCGTTGAGGTTGGCGAAGTTGTACATGTAGCCGGCCAGGCGCTCGATCTCCTGGCCCGCGAAGTCGTGCAGGATCTTGGGCCCGTTGGCGACCACTTTCGTGGCGTACTCGGCCAGCCGGGGCACCCCGTCGCCCCGCAGCTGTTCCACCTCGTTGAAGAGCTTGGTGGCCTCGCCGATGTCCACGAAGCGCTGCTCGACCACGCCGCGCAGATCACCCAGCTGCTGCGCGAAGGTGATCATGAACTGGACGATCAGGATCGCGCCGCCGAACAGGACGGACAGGACCACCCGCCACAGGTCGTCCGGGCCCGGTGAGATGACGTTGGTCAGCACATAGGCCCCGCCTCCCGTCGCCACGGTGATCAGGAGTTTGCGCAGCAGTGACCGCGCGCTTTCGTCGGATCCCCGGTCTCCCCGGCCGGCCGTGGTGCTGTTGATTCGCGTAGATGTCGGAGCGTTCATCTCGTTTCTCCCCCGTCGGGATCGAGGTGCTGTGCGCGGTCAGGGCGCCATGAGGGACTCCCGCTGCGCCGATGCGGCCCGCAGGGCGAGCTGGTCCCGGACGCGCTGTACCTGGGTGTGCCACTGCCGGCTGAACCCGGGGTCGTCCTCGAGTACGTCCCACAGGGCGACGAGCCTTCGGTCCACCCGCGCTCTCGGCATCCACAGGTGCAGCAGATGGTCGACGAGCGGGCCCAGCACCTTCAGCGCGGCTGCCCCGTCCGCGGATCCGATCCGGATACCGTCGAGTTTGTCAACGACTGTCGTCAACAACCAGTCGTGTACCGCGAAATCCTCGGCGAGCCGGGCCACCGCGGCGGGTTCGATGTCGTCCGGCACTCTGAACTCGGCCAGCCGCACCCCTCCTTCGGCGACCGTGAAGCGTTCGAGCGACACGCCCGCGCCCGCCGCCGCGGGCAGCGCGGCCCAGCGCAGGCCGGTGGTGCGGGAGGTGAGGGGCACGTCGTAGTCGACGAGCAGACGGCTGCGGGAGATCCTGCCGAGGAGCCCCTCGGCCACGGAACCGACGTCGAGCGCGTCGCCGCCGGCCGTCCGGTCGTGGCTCAGGAAACCGTGCGCGGCCGCGGTGGCGGGGAGTCTGCCGACGGGGACCAGTACGCCCGGCCGGACCAGGTAGTAGCCCCACGGCCGGCGCCGGTCCGGGCCCGCCGCGGGGGCCGAGAAGTACGCCGACGCCTGCAGGACGCGGCCGTCCGTGAGGCTCGCGCGGGCCGCGACCGTGCCGACCACGCGGACCTTGGCCCCGTTGGCGGTGGGCAGCCGGCAGTCGACGCCGGTGAGCACCTCGGGCGACACCACGTACAGGTTGGGGCGGTTCGAGGTGCGGATCCGGTCGTCGGCGCGCAGTTGCAGCAGCCGTTCGGAGACGGCCGCGCCCACCGCGTCCCGGCACGGCAGCAGACAGGTGCGCACCTCGCCGCAGGCCAGGTGCGGGCGGCGCGCCGTCTCCCCCGTCGCGCCCATGTCACAGCCCCGGCGGGAACACGTAGGACGTGCGCTCCACGACGCCCTCCGGCACGGGGTGTCCCTCGGCGGCGGCCCGCGCGACGACCTGGGCCTGTGCCCCGGCGTCCACCTGGGTCTGTTCGAGGATGACCCGGACCGCGTGCTCGACGGGCAGGAAGCGGGACGGGAGCACGCTGCACGTGCGGTACGCCGTGAAGGGCGCCGCCGAGGGGTCGAGCCGCAGCAGGCTCGGCAGCGCGTCCCAGTCCTCGGGGAAGACGGCCCCTTCCCGGTTCTCGGGGACGAGCACGGCGTCCCCCTTGTCGCGCAGCAGGCCCAGCCGGGCCAGCTGCCACACGGCGGCCAGGAAGGCGCAGGACCAGACGCGGCCGCCGGTGTGCTCCTGCCACAGTTCGACGTCGACGAAGACGGAGTGGCCGCGGGCGCCGGTCTCGCTGGGCGGCTGCCAGGCGGCCGCGGTGTCGAGGGCGGCCGTGGTGCGCCGGTCGGGGGCGCGGCGGCCGTTGCTGAGCCAGCCGGTCAGGCCCAGGGGCGGGCGGAAGCCCCTGCTGCCGGGCGGCGGTGTCTCGACGAGCCGGTCCAGGACGGCGTCGGCGAGCCCGCCGCGCTCGGGCCGCCGGGCGTCGGTGCGGGCGCAGCCGGACTCGCGGGCCAGGTAGTCGATGCCCAGACCGGCCCGCTCGGCCGCTTTCAGCAGGGGCGGCAGGAGCTCGGCGGGGGTGGCCAGGCGGCTGAAGTAGTCGTCGATCAGGAAGCAGGTGCTCACCCGGGGCGGCCTGCCGTCCGGGAGGGCGGGCAGCGAGTCGCGCGCGGCCTGCACCCAGGGCCGTACGGCGGTGAAGTGGTGGTACAGCCGCTCGGGGCCCTCCGCGAAGTCCTCCATGTACAAGTGGCCGAGTTCCAGGGACAGATGGGAGAAAGGCACGGCCTCCGTGCGCGGCTGGGCGCTGGTCTCCCGGAACACGGCTCCGCTTCGGTTCACAGCTGCCCCCAGTACTTGTCGTCGGCCAGCCGCTCGGCGAGTTCGCCCATCGCCTGCCAGGTCTCGACGTTGGCGATCCCCCTGTCGAACACATCCCGGTCGGTGATGAGTTGTTCGCGTAATTGCAGGACGGGTTCCAGCGGGACCGATCCGAGAACCCGGCTCCTGCCGATGCCCAGATCCGCGGCAATGGTCTCCAGTTGTTTGTTGTACTCGCGCATCCACGCCGACTGGGCGGGCGGCACCTCCGACCACAGCGCCGATTTGAGATCGGGCACGGCCGCCCGTACGAAACGGATGGAGCCGAGCAGGGTCTGCCGGTCGTGCCCCATGACCTCGCCGGCGCTCACGATGCCCTGTCGGCCGCCGACGAGTTCGGCGGCCGCCGTCACATGCTGGCGGGTCCAGCGGTGATAGACGAGCCAGCGGGTCTTGATGCGCCGTAACTCCTCGCTCGCGGTGGCCGCGAGAGCGAGGTCCATCGCATAGCTGCGGCCGGCGCTCAGGTCCACCACGATCACGTCGAATTCGCGCTTCAGTCCGAGGATCAGATCCACGCAGCGGTGGAGGTTCTCGGTGTCGGTGACGAATTCACCGCCGCTGCGGTCCCCGGGCAGCAGAACGAGCCGTCCGGAGCGGTCGGGTTTGTCACGCAGGACGTAATGCTCCGTGCGCGCCCAGACGTCGACGCGCATCGGTTCCCCCGTCTCGCCTTTCAGATACGAGTGCAGGCCGCACCCTTCGGCTTCCTTGAGGACGTCGGGCAGGTCGAAGACGGCCGGGGCGGTGGGCGAGCCGAAGTCGAAATCGAGGTAGCAGACGTCGACCCCGGCGAGGGCTCTGCGGTAGGCGAGGTTGGCGCTCGTGACCGAGCGGCCGGTTCCTCCCTTGTCGGAGGCGGCGAAGACCAGCACGGTCACACCCCCGAACCGGTGTCCCTGGCCCGGGCCAGGATGTCGAGCCTGCGCAGCACCCCGTAGGCGAGGGCGCAGGCGGTGCCCGGCTGGTTGTCGAGGACCAGGCGGGCGCGGCGCAGGTCCGCCACGACGCTCGTCAGCTCCTCGCCGCCGCGGCTCTTGGCCGGCGGGGCGGGCTTCATCTGCTCCTTGCCGAGGAGGTGGGTGGCCTCGCTGAGCAGGGCCCGTGCGAGCGCGGTCAGTTCGGTGCTGCGGATCGGCGACTGGTCGTAGAGCTGGGAGGCGGCGACCATGCACTCGGTGACGCGCTCGGTGATGCTCCAGGACAGCGGCCCGGTGCGCTCCTGCGAACTGGGGTAGACCGCGTGGACGTTGTCCCACAGGCCGGCGCCCTCGCCCTCGCCGACGCGCCGCCGCCACAGATGGCCGAGGATGTCCTCGGCGAGCTGGAGCAGCCGGTCGCGGGAGGTGAGGCTGCGGGACAGGGAGCACAGCTGGATGGTCCGTTTGAGCAGCTGGGCGGAGAAGTCGGTCATGGCCCACTGCATGGCCGGGCCGTGCCGGTCGCTGCCGAGCAGGGGCAGCGAGACGCCCGGGTTGTGCAGACGGACGGCCGGGTCGTCGTCGGTGGCCCGGCTGGTGATGCGGCCGCGTTCGGCGAGCCGCTCCATGACGTCGACGGTGCGGGCGAGGTCGTCGTCGGTGGCGCGGCGGCGGACCAGGTCGTGGACGAGGATGGAGGCCACGCAGAGCGAGAAGTACTCCGACTCCAGCTGCTGGCCGGTGGTCCGCCAGGGGATGTCCTCCAGGGGCCAGCGGTCGTCGCCGAAGCGGGCGATGCCCGACCAGTACTGCTGGGTGATCTCCCACCGCAGCCGTAACGCCTCGGCCAGCCGCTGCTGTTCGGGGTTGAGCAGCGCGAGGGTGAGGGTGCGCTCGGAGAACAGGTCCTGGATGCCGTCGAGGGCGACGACGGTGAAGTAGAGGTAGGGGACGGCGTCGGCCGCGCCCGGCGGCTGGACCCCGATCTCGTCGGTGGTCTCCACCTCGGGCGCGTCCTGGACCAGGCTCCAGGCCCAGCCGCACTCGAACAGGCGGTTGTCGTTGCGCAGTTGCTCCTCGACCTCGACGCCGAGGATCAGGCTCTCGCCGATGACGGCGCGCAGTGCCTTGAAGCGGTCCTGGAACCGCTGGAGCACCACCCGGTCGGAGGCGCGCCCCCGGCCGAGGAGACGGCACATGGCCTGTCCCTGGGAGGAGTCGACCTCGAAGACGTTGACGGTGAAGGAGCGCAGCAGGCTCACCATGGCGGAGGTGAGCCGCATGCTGGTGGTGTCCCAGAGCCCCTGGATCAGTCTCTGCGTCTCGGGGCGGGTCGTTCTCGTCCGGTAGACCCGGAGGAAACCGAGGGTGGCCAGGCACAGGGTGACGGACATCGAGAAGGAGTCGACGACCCCGAATTCCCGCTGCTCCTTGGTGAGTTCCTGCTCGGGGTCGGCGGGGAGGAAGTAGTAGCCGCCGGCGAACGTGGGACCGAGGTCGCCGCCGTGGTGCTTGGCCATGAAATCGTTGAGCACCCGGACCAGGTTCCCGGGAATCTCGGTGGCGTCCCCCGCCTCCTTCAGGGCCTGCTCCACGTCCTCCTCGGTGACGTCGGGATTGTCCAGGCCGAATTCTGGAATCTCGGTGGCGGGATACATGAGACACAGCAGACGTTCGGCGTCGGCGACGCTGCTGCGGCCGCCCCATTCACCCCAGTTCCATTCGCCGCTCTCGAAGGTATGGCCGGCGATGGCCTGCCATACGTCGAGAAGCTGCGCGCGCGGTTTGATCTGCATTCCCCATGCCCCCTCACACAGGTGCGAAAAACAGCCGCGGTCAGTCGTTGCGGTGACCGCAGGCCAGAATCATTCCCGTGTAGCCGTCGCGAAGGTCGTCCGGTTTTCCGAGGTGCATGGGATCGACATCGCTCGCGAAACCCTTCAGCAGGTTCCTGATCTCCACGGCGCCGACGTAACTCGCCGGAAAGTCCTCCCCGCCCACGGGATATCCACGGGAATTCTCCATGAATGCGGCGGCGAACGGAGCACCCGGTTCCAGGGCGTTCATGAAACAGGCGACGCCGTCCGCGAACTCGTCCCGCGACTCGGTGATCGACTCCGCGACGAAGAACATCGTGCCCATGGCCCAGCGTTCCGTTTCGCCGTCGGGGCCCGGCCTGCCGAGGTCGTACAGGTTCCCGGACCGGACAGTGACGGTCTGCCGGAACCGCTCCCTGGGGTCCGGGCCGAGCGCGGCGTAGCCCTCGCCACCCTCGCCCTCGCACAGGACCTCCCAGAACGGGTCCCAGGTGGCGGCGTAGCCGGGGATCTCTCTGCGCAGATGGGCCACGTTGGCGGCCGACCACTCGTACTGGGTGATGGTCTCGCACCAGGGAAGCATGGCGAAGGCGGGATACAGGTTCGGTCCCGCGCCCACGTCGATACCGGACCCGACACGACCCGGCTTCCTCCGGAAATGATCACCGAAGTGATCGCGGACGACCGAGAGGATCTGCTTGTCGTCAGGATGAAGCGCGAGGTAGTTGCGGTGGATGTATTCCTGGGGGTCAAATTTGTCCCAGTCGACATCAGCGTTCAGCTTATCCGCGCCAGTCAGCGATCCCGAGGTCATTGGCTCAATGTAGCGCACGGCGCCCGTGCAGCGGGCCAGCCAATCACGTCAAGTCCCGTTCCTGTCTTGAGCGACCAGAAGACGTCAGGCGAAGATAGGGAAACATGCGCGCCCATCCCGTTCGGTATGCATATCCCATCATTGGTATGCATCTTCGAATCTTCCACAAGGGGACGATATGCCTCCTCTTCTGCAGATCAGAGCGGTCACCGAAGCGGATCTTCCGGAACTGGTCCGCCTGGACGCGGAGGCCTTCCCCTCCGGACCGTATCCGTACTTCGTCCTGCGGCAGTTCCTCGACGCGTACGGCGACCACATGCTCGTCCTGGACGACGGCGCGAGCCTGCTCGGCTACGTGCTCGCCACCGCACCCAACCGCGACCTGAGCTGGATCCTCAGTCTCGCCATCACCCCGGGCCTCCAGGGCCAGGGGCTCGGCCGCAGGATGATGTCCGAGATCCTCGACCACCTGCGCTCCGAGGGGGTGAAGGAGGTCTGGCTCACCGTCGAGCCCGGCAACGACACGGCCGTCCTCCTCTACCGCTCGCTGGGCTTCGCACCGGAAGGCACGCCCCGCAAGGACTACTTCGGCCCGCACCAGCACCGTCTGCGCATGGCGCTCCTCCTCTGAGAACCGCGGGCAACCGAATCCGCCCGCACGGTGGTCTGGTGGGCGAGGAGGGTGCTTGATGCAGGCCGAACTTGAGGCCCAGTACGAGGAGTTCGTCAGAGCGCGATGGTCACGCCTGGTGCGGACCGCTTATCTGCTCACCGGCGACGCCCACCACGCCGAGGACCTGACGCAGACCGCGCTGGCGAAGGCGTACCGGTCGTGGCGGCGCGTCGCGCGCAGCGACAGCCCGGAGGCGTACGTCCGCCGGATGCTGGTCACCTGCAACAGCGACCGCTTCCGCAAGCGGCGGGTGGCCGAGGCGCTGACCTCGGCACCGCCGGAGCGGGCGAGGCGGGACGACGCGGTGGGGCGGGTCGAGGAGCGCGGTGTGCTGATGGCCGCGCTGGCCGGACTGCCGCCCCGGCAGCGGGCGGTGGTGGTCATGCGCTATTGGGAGGACCTGTCCGAGGGCGAGGTCGCCGAGGTGCTCGGCTGCTCGGTCGGCACGGTCAAGAGCCAGGCGTCCAAGGCGCTGGCGAAGTTGCGCGTCTATCCGGGGCTGGGGCTGGTCGCGGACGCGCCGGAGCCCAGCCGTACGTCGGCCGGACAGGGAGACAGCAGGTGAGCGAGGAAGAGCGGCGGTCGTCGCAGGCGGGTTCCGGCGCCGGATCCGGTGGCACGCCGGCGGGCGGCGAGGACATCGACCCCCGCTTCGAGGAGCAGGTGCGCGAGTTGCTGGCCGAGGACGCGTACGGTTTCCGGCCCGCGCCCGCGCCCTATGCCGCGGTACGGCGCCGGGGTGTGGCCGAGCGGCGCCGCCGGGTGGCGGCGGCGGGCGCGATGCTGGTGACGCTGGCCGCGCTGCCCGTCGGGGCGTACGCGGTGGATGTCGGCGGGAGGTCGGACACGGCCTCGCCCCGGCCCTCCGCCGGCGCCCCGCGCAGCCCCCTGCCGGTCTCGTCCGCGCCGGTGTCGGCGCCGGCCACGGAGCCGGCCCGCCCGGCCACGGAGGGACAGCTGCTGGACGGCATCACCTGGGCACAGGCCGCCGACGGGCTGCAGAAGTGCATCGCCTACAACGAGTCGTTCCGGTCCGCGGGCGAACGGAGCCTGGGCAAGGCCGCGGACTACCGGATCCTCCTGGCGATGAACAGCACCGGCGACTCCAACGCCCCCGGTGACGGCATGTACGTCGTGGCGGTCTCGAAGCAGGCGCCGGCCGCGCAGTCGATCCGGCTGATCTGCACCGTCAAGGACGGCGCGGCGACCGGCGGCAACACCAGCGTGGGCAACGAAGCCCCCGAGGACGGCGGCCCCGTGTCCGTCGACATGAACAGCGGCAAGCTCTACCAGCAGTCGGTCATCGACCGCGGGCACTGGAGGCTGCCGTTCGGCTGGGCGATCATCGGCACGGTCGGCCCGAAGGTGACGAAGGTGACCGTCTCCTACGGCGACGCCACCGGCGAGACCGTCCTGGACCACGGCTGGTTCGTCGCCCACGGCACCCTGGACCGGCAGGTCACCAGGGCTCCGCACGTCAAGGGCTACGACGCGGCGGGCAAGCTCGTGTACGACTCCGACCAGGACAAGTACTACGAGAAGACGCTGCCCTAGGGCCTGCCTCGGGGACTTCGGGAACCGCGGACGTTTCACCGCGCGCTGCGCGCCCTCGGCAACACGGGCGCGCAGCGCCGTCATGTGGGCGCCCCGCGACGCGGGACGGTCGGACGTCCCGTGTCACACGTCCGGCGGTGCCCAGGGGCCGTAGAGCCTGATAAGTCGTCAATTGCCGCCATTGCACTGTGCCATTGGCCGGACCTCCGGCGGATACCGCCATTCGTGTGCGGGCCCTTGACCACCCTCACGGCCGCTCCTATGGTCGCGCTGACCAATCGGACGTAGGACGTCGTATCTCCGCGGACAATTCACCCGCTCCGGGCCCGAACCCCCCGCCCTCCTCTCCCCCGAAACCCCTTCGCTGGAGGAACCGTGCGCGACGTGACCCACGACGTTCCGGCGCTGCACCGCCGGTCGTTCCTGAAGCACACCGGCGCCCTGGGCGCGGCCGCGGCGCTCTCGTCGTCGCTGGCGGCCTGCTCGGCCGGGCCGGAGTCCACCAACGACACCGGGTCGGGCGCCGGCGCGCAGCGCACCCTGACCGCGGTCATCGGCTACGGCAACGACGGCAGCTGGGATCCGACGCAGACGGCGTCCGCCTTCGCCATGGCCGCCAACAACCACATCTACGAGGGGCTGGTCGACACCGATCCGATCACCCGCGAGCCGTACGCCGCGCTGGCGACCCGGACGCCGGAGAACCTTTCGGGCACCTCGTGGAGGTTCGCGCTGCGGCCGGGCGCCACGTTCCACGACGGGCGGCCGGTCACCGCCGACGACGTCGTGTTCGTCTTCGACCGGATCCTCGACCCGGACACCCAGACCCTCGCCAAGGGCTTCTTCGCGAGCTGGCTGGAGGACGTCCGCAGGATCGACGCGCGCACCGTCGAGCTGGTGCTGAAGTTCCCCTTCCCGGAAGGGGTGTCACGGCTCACCCTCGCCAAGATCATGCCCAAGCACGTGTACGAGCGGCCGGGCGCCTGGGACGACGCGATCCGGGGCAAGGCGGTGGGCTCGGGCCCGTACCGGCAGACCGCCCACCACCCGAAGTCCAACACCACCTTCGCCGCGTTCGCCGGCTACAACGGCCCGCGCAGGCCCGCCTTCAACAGGATGAACTGGCTGACGATCGTGGACGCCGCCTCGCGGGTCGCCCGGATCTCGGGGGCCGCCGCGGGCGCGCAGATCGCCGACAACATCCCGTACGCCAACATCCGGCAGCTGCAGAAGGGCGGCATGTCGGTGGCCGGCGGGGCCGGGATGAACAACCTGTTCCTGATGTTCAACACCCGGCACAAGCCCTTCGACGACGTACGGGTGCGCCAGGCGCTGCACTACGCCGTCGACACCGAGAAGATGGTGCAGGCCGCCCTCAAGGGCCACGGCAGGCCGGCCTCGTCCTTCCTCGACGAGGGCAACCCGTCCTACCGGCGGGCCAGGACGGTCTACGACCACGACCCCGAGCGGGCGAAGGCCCTGCTGAAGGCGGCCGGGGTGAGCGGGCTGCACGTCGACCTCCTCGCGGTGAACGTGAGCTGGATCGCCGACTGCCTGCCGACCATCAAGGCCTCCTGGGACGCGATCGGCGTGCGGACCACGCTCTCCCCGCAGGAGACCACGGCCGTCTTCACCAAGCTGGACCAGAAGCAGGACTACCAGGTCGTGGCGGCCGCCTCGAACCCCAACCAGTTCGGCCTCGACGCCGACCTGATCATGCACTACAACTACGGCCCGCAGAACCTCTGGATGCAGTACGCCCGCTGGGCCGGCGACCCCGTCGCCAGGAAGCTCTTCAAGGACATGGACCGGGCCACCCGGGAACCGGACCCCGCGCGGAAGCTGGCGCTGATCCAGGACTATCTCGACGTCGTCGCCGAGCAGGCCGTGCTCTACCCGGTCGTCCACAACGAGCTGATGACCGCCTGGAACCCGAGGAAGCTGACCGGGATAAGGGCGCAGCCGTACCCCGGTGTGAACCTCCTCCAGGCCAAGTGGACCCAGTGACAGGGAAGCCGTCCTCGTGATCGCCGTCGTCAGGATCCTGGCCCGCCGTCTCGCCCTGCTCGTGCCACTGCTGCTCGGCATCGTGCTGTTCGTGTTCCTGGTGATGCGCTTCTCCGACGTCGACCCGGCGTCCGCGTTCTTCCAGGGCGCCAACCCGACCCCGCGGCAGCTGCACGACTTCCGCGAGCGCAACGGACTGCTGGACCCGCTGCCCGTCCGCTACGCCGAATTCGTCGGCGACCTGCTCCACGGCGACCTGGGCACCAGCGCCCTGACCCGGGCCCCGGTCGCCGACCAGGTCGCCACCGCGCTGCCGCTCACCCTCCAGCTGACCTTCCTGGGGCTCGGCATCGCGGTGGTGCTGGCGCTGGCCGGCGGGGTGACCGCCGCCCTGTACCGGGACCGGCCGCCGGACCAGGTCATCCGCGTCGTGTCCCTGACCGGGGTCGCCGCGCCGTCCTTCTGGCTGGCCCTGCTGATGATCCAGTACCTGGCGGTCGGCCGGGGCTGGTTCCCGGCCGGCGGCTACGTCAACCCGGCCGACTCCCTCACCGGCTGGCTGCGCACGATGACGCTCCCGGCGCTGGCGCTGTCCCTGCCGGTGGCCGCGCAGCTCACCCGGGTGGTGCGCACGGCGGTGGTGGAGGAGCTGGACAAGGACTACGTACGGACCGCGGTCGGCAGCGGGCTGCCGCCGCGGGTCGTGGTGGGCCGCAACGTGCTCAGGAACGCGCTCGTCAATCCGCTGACCGTGCTCGGGCTGCGGGTCGGCTATCTGCTGGGCGGCGCCGTCGTCATCGAGACGATCTTCTCGCTGCCCGGCATGGGCAAGCTGATGATCGACGCCGTGCAGAACGGCGACCCGGCCGTCGTCCAGGGCGTGGTCCTGACGACCGCGGCCGGCTTCGTGGTCGTCAACCTCGTCATCGACGTCCTCCATCTGCTGGTCAACCCGCGTCTGAGGGAGGCCGCATGACCTTCACCCGCGAGGGCCTGGCCCGGACCCTGTCCCGGCCCGGCATCCGGCTGCGCGGCTGGCGCCGGCTGCCGCCGCTGTCGCGGACGGCCGTCTGTCTGCTGGCCGTCGTCGTCCTGGCGGCGCTGTTCGCCCCGCTGCTGGCGCCGCACGACCCGCTCGACCAGCAGCCGCCCGTCGACGACACCGGACATCCGTCGGCCGCGCACTGGATGGGGCAGGACAGCCTCGGCCGGGACATCCTCAGCAGGCTGATGTACGGCGCCCGCTGGTCGCTGGCGATCGGACTGGGCGCGACCGCGCTCGCGCTGGTCGTCGGCGCGCTGCTCGGCGCGGTCGCGGCGACCTCCCGCAAGGGGGTCGACGAGACGCTGATGCGCGCCCTGGACGTGGTGATGGCGTTCCCCGGCATCGCGCTGGCGGCGGTGCTCGTCGCGGTCTTCGGCGGCGGCATCACCGTACTGATCTGCGCGATCGCGTTCCTGTTCACCCCACCGGTGGCCCGGGTCGTACGGGCGAACGTGCTCGACCAGTACGGCGAGGACTATGTGACGGCGGAGCGGGTGATCGGCGCCCGCACCCCGCACATCGTGCTGCGTCACGTGGCCGTCAACTGCGCGGCACCGGTCCTGGTGTTCTGCACGGTCCAGGTCGCCGAGGCCGTCGTCTTCGAGGCGTCGCTGTCCTTCGTCGGGGCGGGCGTACGGCCGCCGGACCCGTCCTGGGGCAGTGTGATCGCGGACGGCAAGAACATGGTGCTGACCGGCGGCTGGTGGGCGACGGTCTTCCCCGGCCTGCTGATGCTGGTCACGGTGCTGTCGCTGAACATCCTGTCCGAGGGCGTCTCCGACGCGTGGGCGGCCCCGGCTCCGCGGGAGGTCGCACCGGACGCGCGGGAGGACGGGCTGGAGCAGGCCGGACCGGGCGGCGGCGAGACCTTGGAGCTGCCGTCGCTGGCCGAGGCGGCGGACCGGCTGCGCGCGCGGGCCCGCCCGCTGCCCGAGGGGCCGCCGGTGCTCGTGGTCGAGGACCTCGCCGTCGGCTTCGCCGGCCGTCACGGGGGCGTCGACGTCGTCGACGGCATCGGCTTCGAGGTGCGCCCCGGCGAAATCCTCGGCCTGGTCGGCGAGTCGGGCTGCGGCAAGTCGCTCACCGCGCTCACCGTCATGGGTCTCGAGCCCAAGGGCGCCCGGGTGCGCGGGCGGATCCGGTTCGGCGGGCGGGACCTGTCGGCCGAGCCGATGCGGGTGCGGCGCAGGCTGCTGGGCCACGAGATGGCGATGATCTACCAGGACGCCCTGTCGTCCCTCAACCCGGCGATGACGATCCGCGCGCAGCTCGGGCAGCTCGTGCGCCGGGGCGGGAGCCGGGAGCCCGCGGAGCTGCTCGCGCTGGTCGGCCTGGACCCCGACCGGGTCCTGCGCAGCTATCCGCACGAGCTGTCCGGCGGCCAGCGCCAGCGGGTCCTGATCGCCATGGCCCTGTCCCGCGAGCCGAGGCTGATCGTCGCGGACGAGCCGACCACCGCCCTCGACGTGACCGTGCAGGCGCAGGTCATGGAGCTGCTGCTGACGCTGCGGGCGCAGCTGGGCTTCGCGCTGGTCCTGGTCTCGCACGACCTGGCGCTGGTCGCGGACGTCACGGACCGGATCGTGGTGATGTACGGCGGGCAGATCGTGGAGAGCGGGGTGACCGCCGACCTGGTGGAGGCGCCCGCCCACCCCTACACGCGCGGGCTGCTCGGCAGCGTGCTGTCCCTGGAGTCGGCGGCCGCGCGCATGACCCAGATCAGGGGGGTCGTGCCCGCCCCCGCGGACTTCCCGCCCGGCTGCCGCTTCAGTTCCCGCTGCCCGCGGGCGGACGACGTCTGCCGTACGACGGCACCGGACCTGGTGGGCGGCGCCCGGCACACCGCGGCGTGCCACCACCCGGCGGCCGGTCTGCCGTCCGGGCAGGACCCCGAGGGCTCGCAGAGCTCGGAGAGCGAGCCGGTGACATGACGGCCCTGGTGGAACTGTCCGACGTGCACGTCGTGCACAAGGCCCGCAGCGGCGGACTGTTCGCCCGTGACAGGGTGTACGCCCTGACCGGGGCCGGTCTCTCCGTGGCGCCCGGGGAGACGGTCGGCGTGGTCGGCGAGTCGGGCTGCGGCAAGTCGACGCTGGCGAAGGTGCTGGTGGGCGTGCAGCGGCCGACGTCGGGCACGGTGTCCTTCCGGGGCCGCGACCTGTGGTCGATGCCGCCCACCGAACGCCGGACGGCCGTCGGGGCGGGCACCGGCATGGTCTTCCAGGATCCGTCCACGGCCCTGAACCGCCGGCTGACGGTACGGCGGATCCTGCGCGACCCGCTGGACGTGCACGCCCGGGGCACCGCCGCGGCGCGGGAGGAGCGCGTACGGGAACTGATGCAGCTGGTCGGTCTGCCGCGGGCGCTGGCCGACGCGCTGCCCGGACAGCTCTCCGGCGGCCAGCGCCAGCGCGTGGCCATCGCCCGCGCGCTGGCCCTCGAACCGGGTCTGGTGGTGGCCGACGAGCCGACCAGCGCGCTGGACGTGTCGGTCCGCGCGCAGATCCTCAACCTGCTGCTGGACCTGAAGGAACGCCTGGGTCTGGCCCTGGTGTTCGTCTCGCACGACATCCAGACGGTACGCCGGATGAGCGACCGGGTGATCACGATGTACCTGGGCCGGATCGTCGAGGAGTGCCCGGCCGGACGGGTCACCGACCACGCCCGGCACCCGTACACCCGCGCACTGTTCTCCGCCACGCCCGGTCTGCTGGACCCGGTCGACCCGATCCCGCTGACCGGACCGGTCCCCTCGGCGACCCGGCCGCCCAGCGGCTGCCCGTTCCGCACCCGGTGCTGGCGGACCGACCAGGAGTGCGTGTCCGTCATGCCGGATTTCTCGGCCGCGTCGGACCCCGCGCATCGCTACCGTTGCCACCATCCTGTGGAGGAGGACCGGCCGACCCGCGACCTCGTACGGCAGAGCCAGCACCCCAGGGAGCCTTGATGACGATCCCCGCCCCGCCGACCGGTGTCGTCCCGCCCGTCTGCACCCCCCTGACACCGGACCGCGAGGTGGACGTCCCCTCGCTGCGCAGACTGGTCGACCATCTGACGGCGGGCGGGGTGCACGGGCTGTTCGTGCTCGGTTCGACCTCGGAGGCGGCCTATCTGACCGACCGGCAGCGGCGGCTGGTCGTGGAGACGGTGGCCGGGCACGTGGCCGGGCGGCTGCCGGTGCTGGCGGGCGCGATCGACATGACGACGCCCCGGGTCCTGGACCACGTGCGGGCGGTGACCGAGGCGGGCGCGGACGCGGTCGTGGTGGCCGCCCCCTTCTACACCCGCACCCATCCGGCGGAGATCGCCCGCCACTACCGGCTCGTGGCGTCCGCCGCGTCCGTTCCCGTCATCGCCTACGACATCCCGTCCGCCGTCCACACCAAGCTCCCCGCCGCGCTCGTCCTGGAGCTGGCCGCGGACGGTGTGCTGGCCGGCCTCAAGGACTCCAGCGGCGACCTCGCCGGCTTCCGCGAGGTCGTCACCGGCGCCCGCGCCCATCCCGGCATCACCGGCTTCAGCGCCCTGACCGGCTCCGAACTGGTCGTCGACAGCGCGCTCGCGCTCGGCGCGGACGGCGCGGTGCCCGGTCTCGCGAACGTCGACCCGCACGGCTACGTCCGCCTCGACCGGCT
This sequence comes from Streptomyces sp. NPDC002265, assembly GCF_040296125.1. Taxonomy (NCBI): domain Bacteria; kingdom Bacillati; phylum Actinomycetota; class Actinomycetes; order Kitasatosporales; family Streptomycetaceae; genus Streptomyces; species Streptomyces sp. NPDC002265. The sequence goes on from NZ_JBEOWS010000013.1 coordinate 17,366, forward strand.
CTGCCGGGACGGCGAGTGGCCGCGGGCGCGGGCCGAACAGGAGCGGTTGTGCGCGCTGTTCGGGATGACCGGGGTGGGCGATCCGGCGCGGATGGGCGGCAGCTCGACGGCGCTCGGGGCGTTCAAGGCGGCCCTGTACCTGCGGGGGGTCATCGACTGCCCGGCCACGGCGGAGCCCCAGGTGCCGCTGTCGCCGGAGGAGACGGAACGGGTGGGCAAGCACCTGGCGGCGGCGGGCCTGCTCTAGGGCGTGTCCGGCCTGCCTGCTCCAGGGCGTGTCCGGCCTGCCGCGGGGCGGATGGCGGACGTCCCGTCAGTCCGGCAGCGTCACCCGGCGGAAGGTGATCGTCTCGTACGGCCCCGCCGCCCCCGTCTCGTACAGCACCCCGACCGTCCGTGACCCCGTCTGCACCAGGTCCGAGTAGGCCGCCGGCCGGTCCGACAGCGTCATCGCCCTGGTGAAACTCCCGCCGCCGTCCGTGCTGCGCCACAGCGCCAGGGCCCGGCGGGCGGTCGGCACGGACGGGCCGGAGAACAGCAGCGGGGCGGCGCGGCCCCACGGCTGCAGGACGCTGCCCTGGACCACCGGCACGTCGTTCAGCGTGGGCTGCACGGCGTAGGGCCGGACCAGGGTCCGCGCGCCGTCGCGGGAGTGGCTGTCGAGGCGGTGGCCGACGCCGGTGCCGTTCTGGTTCCGGGCGTTGAAGTAGATCCGTCCGTCGGGCAGCTGCGCGGCACCGGTCTCGTTGGGGTGGTGCGGGCCGTCGGCGGGACCGGCGACGAAACCCAGCCGCCAGCTGTACCCGCCGTCGTCGCTGTAGAACGCGTGCGCGCCGTAGTACCTGGCCTCCCGGCCGGTGTCGGGCGACCCGGCCGGCGGGGCGACGGAGTGGTCGGCGGCGACGACCAGCCGGCCGGCATGCGGCCCCCGGGTCAGGGCGAGGGCGTGGCCGGGCCCGGTCGCGTACCAGCGCCAGCCCGCCGGCTTCACCTCGGCCGTGATGTCGCGCGGCGGCCCGAAGTGCCGGCCGTCGTCCCGGCTGCGCTGTACGAACACCCGCCGGCCCCGCGCGGGCGGGACCTCGCCGCGCATGATCTGCGCCTCGGTCACGGCACCGCTGTTGTACGACGTGACCAGCACGACCGCGCCCGTGCGCGGATCGACCACGGGCGCGGGGTTGCCCCGGGTGTCCCCGTGCCCGGCGGCGACCACGGTCGTCGGGCCCCAGGTGCAGCCGCCGTCGGCGGAGCGGCGCAGCACGACGTCGATGTCCCCGGTGTCGGCGGCGCCGTCGCGCCTGCCCTCGGCGAAGGCGAGGACCGTGCCCGTACGGGTGCGGACGACGGCGGGGATGCGATAGGTGGCGTAGCCGCCCACGCCCGAGACGTAGGGCACGGAGGAGGTGCAGCCGGTGGCGGCGGAGGCGGTCCGGGCGGTGACCGCCCACGGGGCGAGGAGCACGACGGCGGTCAGGAGGGTGCGGCTCAGCCGGGTCATCGTTCTCCCTTGTGCGGGTGTCGTCCCGCACGGGACGCCGGCCGGTCGGCGCCCCGCGCGGGACGCCGGCCTGTCTCCGTCACATCCTGCCCGGCGTCACCAGCCCCGACTCATAGGCCACGATGACCAGCTGGGCCCGGTCGCGTGCCCCCAGCTTCCCCATGATCCGGCTGACATGGGTCTTCGCGGTCAGCGGGCTCAGCCCCAGCGCCTCGGCGATCTCGGTGTTGTTCAGTCCGCGCCCGACCAGGGCGAGCACCTCCCGCTCGCGGTCGGACAGGCACTCAGGTCCGCCGGTCGCCGGTGCCGAGGGGCTGCGCAGGAACCGCGCGATCAGCCGCGCGGTCGGCCCCGGGGACAGCAGCGCCTCCCCGGCCGCCACCGTGCGGATGGCGTCGAGGAGTTCGGCCGGCCGGGTGTCCTTCACCAGGAAGCCGGAGGCACCGGCCCGCAGCGCCTCGACGATGTTCTCGTCGGTGTCGTAGGTGGTCAGGACCAGCACCCGCACGCCCGCCAGGTCCTCGTCGGCCGCGATCAGCCGGGTCGCCTCGATGCCGTCCAGGCCGGGCATGCGGATGTCCATCAGGACCAGGTCGGCGCGCCGGGCCCGGGCCAGCTCCACGGCCTCCCGGCCGGTGCCCGCCTGTCCCACGACCTCCATGTCCCCCGCCGACTCGACGAGCATCGCGAACGCGGCCCGTACCAGGGTCTGGTCGTCGGCGAGCAGTACCCGGACGGTCATGCGGTCCCTCCCAGCGGCAGCAGTGCCGTCACCTCGAAGCCTCCGTCGGCGCCCGGTCCGGCCAGTACTGTCCCGCCGACGCTGCGGGCGCGTTCGCGCATCCCGACGAGCCCGAAGCCGGGGGTGCCGGGCCCGGCGCCCGTTCCGTCGTCGCTGACGCGTACCCGCAGGGCGCCCTCGCCGTCGTCCACGCTCACCCGGACGGTGAGGTCGTCCCGGCCGCCGTGCCGTACGGCGTTGGTCAGCGCCTCCTGCACGATCCGGTAGGCGGCGGCGCCGACCGCGGGCGGGGCCTCGCCGGTGCGCACGGCCAGTTCGACCCGTGCGCCCGCGAGCCGGGCCGCCTGCGCGAGGTCGGGCAGACCGTGCAGGCCGGGCAGCGGTCCGCGCGCCTCGGGCGAGTCGGGTTCGCGCAGCACCTCCAGGGTCGTGCGCAGCTCGCCGCGTGCCGTCCGGCAGGTCTCGGCGATGTCGTCGAGGGCCTGGGCGACGGCGGCGCGGTCGAGGCGGTCGGGGTCGGTGGCCAGGACATGCGCGGCCACCGAGGTCTGGACGCCGATCAGGGTGATGCTGTGCGCGAGCAGGTCGTGCAGGTCGCGGGCGATCCGCAGCCGCTCCTCCGCGACCCGTCTGCGGGCCTCCTCCTCGCGGGTGCGTTCGGCGCGCTCGGCGCGTTCGACGATCGCGGCCACGTACTGGCGGTAGTAGCGGACGTCGACGCCGAGGAAGAGCACCGCGATCATCCAGCCGGAGACCCGCAGCAGGCTGAGGGCCTGGTGGGTGCTGACCGTGAGCATGACGCTGATGGAGATGGTGAGGACGGTCAGACCGGTCAGCACGGTGCGCAGCGGGCGGCCGGTGACGGCGACGGTGTAGAGCGCGATGTACTCGGCCGCCGTCGGGGCCGCGTGGTTGTTGTCGAGGGCGTGGTAGGGCGCGACCAGGGCCACCACCAGGGCGAGGGTGAGCAGCGGCCGGCGCCGCCGCCACACCAGGGGCACGGCGGCGGCCAGCAGCAGGGTCCAGCCGAGCCCGTCCGGACGGCGCGCTTCGTCGGTGCAGAGGGCGACCACCGCGGCGAACACGGCGGCGGCCGCCGCCAGCCACGCGTCGTTGCGGGTGGCGTGCGGGGCGGTCCGGGGGTCGCGGTTGACCACCGCCATGATCCGCTCGATCCGGCGGGGCGGCGTCCCGGTGCCGGCCCGCGCCGGCGGCACGGCCTGCGCGGACGGCACGGACGGCACGGACGGCACGGACGGCACGGACTGAGCGGGTTGCGCGGAATGGTCGGGATGCACGGGTTCATCTTCCGGTAGGAGGGCGCCCCTCCGGCAGGGAGGGACGCCCTGATGTCACGCGGGCTCCGTCACACGGGCTCCGGCTGCCGCTCGGTCCGTGCCGGTGCGGGTGTCCGTGACAGCGGGCCCGGCCACCACACCTTGCGGCCCAGTGCCACGCTCGCGCTGGTCACCAGATAGGTCCGTACGAGGAAGGTGTCCAGCAGCACGCCGACCGCGATCACGAAGCCCAGCTCGACGAGCTGCACCAGCCCCATGTTGGTCAGCACCGCGAAGGTCGCGGCGAGGACCAGTCCGGCCGAGGCGATGACCCCGCCCGTCGTGCGCAGCGCGGTCAGCGCGGCGGCCGAGGGCTGCGCGCCGCGCGTGGACTCCTCCCGCATCCGGTGCATCAGGAAGATGCCGTAGTCGACACCGAGCGCCACCAGGAACACGAAGGACAGCAGTCCGAGCCCCGGGTCCGTGCCGCCGAAGCCGAACAGCGGCCCGAACACCAGCCCGCCGATGCCGAGCGCCGCGCCCCACACCGCGACGACCGCGGCGACCAGCATCAGCGGCGCGACGAGCGAGCGCAGCAGCAGGACCAGGATCAGCAGCACCGAGGCGAGGACGAGCGGTACGACGACCAGCCGGTCGCGGGCGTTGGTGTCGACGAGGTCGAGCTGCTGGGCGCTGGGTCCGCCGACGTAGGAGCCGGGCAGGGCGTGCCGCAGGTCCTCGATGGTGCGGGTCTCGGCCGCCGACTGGGGGGTGCCCCGCGCGATGACGGAGATCTCGGTCCAGCCGTCCCCGGTACGACCCGGCTCGGCGCTGTCGACGCCCCGGACGGCGCGGACGGCGTCCAGGGTCGCGCCGGCGCGGCCGGCCGGGGTGATGACGGTGATGGGCTGACTGGACCGCTCGGGGAAGGCGCGGGCCAGGGTCTGCAGGGCGGCCACCGACTCGGGCCGGTCGACGAAGGTGTCCGTCTGCTTGAGCCCGCCGGGCAGGTTCAGCGTCCCCAGGGCGAGCGCGCCGAGCAGGGCGGCGCCGCCGGCCAGGACGGCCAGCGGGCGCCGGCCCGCGGAGGTGCCCATCGCGGCGAACAGCGACCGGCGGGCCCTGGGCGTGCTGCCGTAGGCGGGCACGAGCGGCCAGAACACGCGGCGCCCCAGCAGCACGAGGAGCGCGGGCAGCAGCGTCAGCATCGCCGCGAGCGCGCACAGCACGCCCACCGTGCCGAGCGGGCCCATTCCGCGGCTGCTGTTGAGGTCGGCGGCGAGCAGGCACAGCAGTCCGGCGGCGACCGTCGCGCAGGAGGCGAGCACGGCGGGCCCGCAGCCGCGCAGGGCGGCCAGCATGGCGTCGTACGGCCGCTCGTGGCGCCGTAGCTCCTCGCGGTAGCGGGAGACGAGCAGCAGCGCGTAGTCGGTGCCGGCGCCGAAGACGAGGATGGTCATGACGCCGGAGTTCTGGCCCGACACGGTCGTCCCGAAGACCTGGTGGAGTCCGTAGGCGACGCCCGTGGACAGGAAGTCGGCGACGCCCGCGACGACGAGCGGCAGCAGCCACAGCACGGGGCTGCGGTAGATGAGGATCAGCAGGAGGGCCACGACGGCGACGGTCGTGTAGAGCAGCGGCCCGCCGAGCGAGTCGTAGACCCCGGCGGCGTCGGTGGCGAGCGCGCCCGGCCCGCCGACCTGGACGCTCAGCCCGTCCCCGCCCCGGGCGACCTCGCGCACGTCGTCGACGAGGGCGTTGCGCGCGTCCTCGTCGGTGCCGGGCTCGTTGCTGGCGACGGGGTACATCAGGGTGGTGCCGTCCGCGGAGGGCACGCCCCGCGGGGTCGCGGTCAGCGTGTGCCGTCCGGCGATCCGGGCGAGCTGCTCCCCCGCACGGGACCGGTCGGCCGCGGTGAGTCCGCCGTCGCGGCGGTAGACCAGCACCAGTTCGGTGGTCTCGCCGCCCGGCAGCCGGTCCTGGATCCTGGCCACCCGGGTGGAATCGGCGCTCGCCGGCAGGTAGTCGGTGATCCGGTCGTGCTGCACGTCGGCGAGTTTCGCCGCGAACGGGGCGACGGCCGCGAGCAGCCCGATCCACAGTGCGAGCACCGCCCAGGGCACGGCCCGCCGCCGTGTCCGCGTACGTGTCTCCAAGGCCCCCATGGACAGGGCTCCCTCCGGTCCGGTCGTCTGCTGACGTCGTCCAGACTTCCGGGGCGGGGAGCGGTTTTCGTCCGGCGCGGGAGCGAGCCGGGGCCTACTGCGGCGGGTGGCCCGGGGCCGTCGTTACTCCCCGGGGAGTACGGCGTCCTACGACGGTGTCCTGGCCGCTGCCGCCAGCAGGCGGGTGACGTCGTCCGTGCAGATCGCCAGTGCCGCGCCCACGGTGACCAGGACGTCGCGTTCGGCGGGGGTGTAGGGGCCGTCGGCCAGGGCGATGCGGGCGCCCTGCAGCAGGATCGACTCGCGGCCGACGGCGGCGAGGTGCGGGGTGAGCGGGTCCAGGGCCTCGTGCAGCTCTATGGCGAGGCCGGCCCCGCAGGGCGGGCCGATCACGCGCCCGGTGTCCGCGGCCAGGGCCTCGACGAGGGCGCCGAGCTGGTCCCGTGTGCAGTCCTCGAAGCCGGCCGCGCGGACCGTGGCCGCGGCCGCCTCCAGGGACGCGGGGGCGCAGGTGCCGCCGGCGGCCAGGACGGCGAGGGCGACGGTGTGCACGGCGTCGCGCAGCATGGCGGAGAAGCGGGTGGTGGTCGGGTGGTCCAGGACGTCGGCGCCGAAGTGGCGGCGGCAGGCCGCGCACTCGACGACCGGCCCGGTCTCGCCGCGCGGCAGCACGGGCACGCCGAGCAGGGTGAAGCGCCGGCGGCCGGTCAGCCGCTGGTAGTTGCGGTCGCCTCCGCAGCCGGGACAGAAGAACTCGCCGTCGCCGACGGGTGTCCATGAGGTGCGGGTGCCCAGGATGCGCGCAAACCTGGTGGCACGGCCGTCTTGTTCCCGGACTGGCAGCACGTCGCACCTCCGTAACCCCGCGGCAACATCGCCGCGCTTGCGTGATGTTAGCCACATCGGTGAGGCCACGTCAGTACCCCGTACGAGACCTGTCCGTGACCTGTCCGGTCGGCTGGCCGGTACACGACGGTGCCCCGGCCGCCCGGGCGGGCGGTCGGGGCACCGGAAGGGCCTCGTCGGAGGCGGTGTCAGCGGGTCGCGCGGTTGACGGCCGAGACGACCGCCTTCAGCGAGGCACGCGTCGTGTTCGCGTCGATACCGATGCCCCACAGCACCTTGTCGCCGATCGCGCACTCGATGTACGAGGCGGCCTGGGCGGAGGCGCCCTCGCTCATCGTGTGCTCCTGGTAGTCCAGCAGGCGTACGTCGACGCCGATCGACTCCAGCGCGTCGAAGAAGGCCGAGATCGGACCGTTGCCGGAGCCGGTCAGGACGGTGTCCTCGCCGTCGACGGTCGCCTCCACGGTCAGCGTGTCCACGCCGTCGGTGTCGGTCGTCGACTGACCCGTGCGGACCTGGAAGCGGCCCCAGGGGTTCTCCGGGTTGGGCAGGTACTCGTCCTCGAAGGCCGCCCAGATGTCCTTCGGGGTGACCTCGCCGCCCTCGGCGTCCGTCTTCGCCTGGATGATCTTCGAGAACTCGATCTGCATCCGGCGCGGCAGGTCCAGCTTGTGGTCGTTCTTCAGAACGTAGGCGATACCGCCCTTGCCGGACTGGGAGTTGACGCGGATGACGGCCTCGTAGGAGCGGCCGACGTCCTTGGGGTCGATGGGCAGGTACGGGACCGCCCACTCGATGTCGTCGACGGTGACGCCCTTGGCCTTGGCCTCGTCCTCCATCGCGTCGAAGCCCTTCTTGATGGCGTCCTGGTGGGAGCCGGAGAAGGACGTGTAGACCAGGTCGCCCACGTACGGGTGGCGCGGGTGGACCTCCATCTGGTTGCAGTACTCCCACGTACGACGGATCTCGTCGATGTCGGAGAAGTCGATCTGCGGGTCGACGCCCTGGGAGAACAGGTTCATGCCCAGGGTGACCAGGTCGACGTTGCCGGTGCGCTCGCCCTGGCCGAACAGGCAGCCCTCGACGCGGTCGGCGCCGGCCATCAGCGCCAGCTCGGCGGCGGCGACGGCGGTGCCGCGGTCGTTGTGCGGGTGGACCGACAGGCACACGTGCTCACGGCGGGAGAGGTTGCGGTGCATCCACTCGAAGCGGTCCGCGTGCGTGGAGGGGGTGGAGCGCTCGACCGTGGCGGGCAGGTTCAGGATGATCTCGCGGCCCGGGCCGGGCTGGTAGACGTCCATGACCGCCTCGCAGACCTCCAGCGCGAAGTCCAGCTCGGTGTCGGTGAAGATCTCGGGGCTGTACTGGTAGCCGAACTCCGTCTCGGGGCCCAGCAGCTTCTCGGCGTACTCCACGACCAGCCGGGTGCCGTCGACGGCGATCTGCTTGATCTCTTCCTTGGAGCCGCGGAAGACGACCCGGCGGAAGACCGGGGCGGTGGCGTTGTACAGGTGGACAGTGGCGCGCCTGGCGCCCTTCAGGGACTCCACCGTCCGCTCGATCAGGTCCTCGCGGGCCTGGGTCAGTACGGAGATCGTCACGTCGTCCGGGATCGCGCCCTCTTCCTCGATGATCGAGCGCACGAAGTCGAAGTCGGTCTGGCCGGAGGCCGGGAAGCCGACCTCGATCTCCTTGTAGCCCATCTTGACCAGCTGGTCGAACATCCGGCGCTTGCGCTCGGGCGACATGGGGTCGATCAGGGACTGGTTGCCGTCGCGCAGGTCGGTGGAGAGCCAACGGGGCGCTGCGGTGATCCGCTTCCCCGGCCAGGTGCGGTCCGGGATGTCGACCTGGTCGTACTGGCCGTACTTGTGGATCGGCATGGAACTGGGCTGCTGGCGGTTGGCCATGGTGGCGTGGGCTCCTCGTGAAGGTGTCCTACAGGACGGCCGACGACGCAACGCCAAGCTCCGCGGGGAGGGGGTCGGCCTCGACTACAGGCCCTCGCCGCGGCAGCTAAGGAGAAGCAGCCCGAAACGCATGATGCTGCGCAGCCTAGCCGAGCCGCACCGATGGCGCGGGGGTGTTCCAGTATGCGGGACCGGATGGACGTAGGGAACTAAACGGACAAAAAGGTGTCTCATACCACTCCGTGACCAAGACGAGGTCGTTTGTCCCTGTATTTCACCAATCATGGTTGCGGGTAGTGACATCCGGACAACGCGGTGCGAAGGTGCCGGGCATGACGACACACGGGGGCTCCGAGCCCGTCTTCTGCACGATCGTCCCGCCGCACGTCCTCGACAAGCTCGCCCGGCACGAGGACCCCGCGCTCTCCGGTCCCGCCCGCCGCTCCCTGGAGCACGACGCCCTGGAGCGCACCCGCCGCCGGCTGACCACCGTGGTGGGCGCCCCGGCCGTCGCCGCACCGGCCGCGACCGGCAAGCCGCACCGCACCCTCTACGACGCCCGCCACCACACGGACCTGCCCGGCCACAAGGTCCGCGGCGAGGACGGCCGGGCCGTCAAGGACGCCACCGTCAACCGCGCGTACGCGGGTCTGGGCGCCACTTTCGAGCTGTACGTCAGCGCCTACGGGCGCGACTCGATCGACGGCGCCGGACTGCCGCTGAACGCGACCGTGCACTACGACCGGGACTACAACAACGCCTTCTGGAACGGCGAGCAGATGGTGTTCGGCGACGGTGACGGCGAGATCTTCCTCGACTTCACCCTCCCGGTGGACGTCATCGGCCACGAACTCACCCACGGCGTCACCCAGTACACCGCCAACCTCGCCTACTTCGACCAGTCCGGCGCCCTCAACGAGTCGCTGTCGGACGTCTTCGGCTCGCTGATCAAGCAGTACACGCTCGGCCAGACCGCCGCCGAGGCCGACTGGCTGATCGGCGCGGGCCTGCTCGCCCCCCGGGTCACCGGCACCGCGCTGCGCTCGATGAAGGCTCCGGGCACCGCGTACGACGACGACGTCCTCGGCAAGGACCCGCAGCCCGCGACGATGGACGGCTTCGTGCGCACCGGCCGCGACAACGGCGGCGTCCACATCAACTCCGGCATCCCCAACCACGCCTTCTACCTCGCCGCCACCGCGCTCGGCGGGCACGCCTGGGAGCGGGCCGGACAGGTCTGGTACGACGTGCTGACCGGCGGCGAACTGAAGCAGGAGGCGCAGTTCGCCGACTTCGCCACGCTCACCGCGGCCGCGGCGCGGACCCGCTACGGCGCGGGCGAGGAACTCCAGGCCGTGCTGAAGGCCTGGGAACAGGTCGGGGTGCGCACGCTCTGATTCCGTACTAGACACAGACCCATGCGTATTCGGATCAGGCGCACGGGCGGGTTCGCGGGCATCGAGCGGGCCGCCGAGGTGGACACCTCGGGGCGGCCCGACGCGCCCGAGTGGCATGCCCTGGCAGAGAAGGCACTGGCCGCGGGCCGGGGCGTGCCGCCCACCGGGGTCCCGGACGGCTTCCGCTACGAGATCACGGTGGACGGCCGGACGGTGTACGCGGCCGACCCCCGGCTGACCGAGGAGCAGCGCACGCTCGTCTCCCGGGTCCTGAAGGAAGGGGCTTAGGGACTTGTCCCGGCCGCGGTTCGCGCAGGACCGTTGACTTCGGTTACCGGCGGTACCGATGATCCGGCGCATGGCGACTCAAGCGCGCGCTGCCGCGCACCCGATGCCCCGCTTCCCCGACGGCTTCCTGTGGGGGGTGTCGACCTCGGCCCATCAGATCGAGGGGGCCGTGGACGAGCGCGGGCCGTCCGTGTGGGACGCCTTCAGCGCCGGGCCCGGACACATCAAGGACGGCTCGACGGCGGCGGTGGCCTGCGACCACTTCCACCGCTACCCCGAGGACGTGGCCCTCCTCCAGGACCTCGGCGTGGACGCGTACCGCTTCTCGGTCTCCTGGCCGCGGGTGAACTCCCCCGGCGGCCTCGACTTCTACGACCGCCTGGTCGACGCCCTGTGCGCGGCGGGCGTACGACCCGTGCCGACCCTGTTCCACTGGGACCTGCCCGTGGAGCTGGACTGGCTGGACCGGGACACCGCAGAGCGGTTCGCCGAGTACACCTCGGTGGTGGCCGGACGCCTCGGTGACCGGGTCAAGAAGTGGATCACTCTCAACGAGCCCGCCGAGCACACCCTGCTCGGCCACGCGCTCGGCGCGCACGCCCCCGGCAGGCAGCTCATGTTCGACGCCCTGCCGGCGGCCCACCACCAGCTCCTCGCCCACGGCCTGGCCGTACGGGCGCTGCGCGCGGCCGGGGCGGGCGACCTCGGGATCGCCAACTCGCACGGCCCGACCTGGGCGGCCTCGGACCGCGACGAGGACGTGGCGGCGGCCGACTTCTACGACCTCCTGCTCAACCGGCTCTTCGCCGACCCCGTCCTGCTGGGCCGCTACCCCGACGGCATCGCCGAGCTGATGCCCGGTGACGTCGAGGCGGACCTGAAGATCATCGGGGAGCCGGTCGACTGGTACGGGATCAACTACTACCAGCCGACCAGGGTGGGCGCCCCCGAGGGCTCGGAGATCGAGTTCGGCGGACTGACCCTGCCCGCCGAACTGCCCTTCACCGTAAAGGAACTGGAGGGATACCCGGTCACCGACTTCGGCTGGGCGGTGGTGCCCGAGGGGCTCACCGAGCTGCTCACCGGCTTCCGCGAGCGCTACGGCGACCGGCTCCCGCCCGTCGTCATCACCGAGAACGGCTGCAGTTACGAAGGCCTCGACGACCAGGAGCGGATCGCCTTCCTCGACGGTCATGTCCGGGCGCTGCACGCGGCGTTGGAGCAGGGAGTCGACGTACGCGGCTATTTCGTCTGGTCGTTGATGGACAACTTCGAGTGGGCGGAGGGGTACGCGCGCCGCTTCGGCCTCGTGCACGTCGACTACGACACCCTGGAGCGCACCCCGAAGGCCTCGTACCACTGGCTGCGGGACGTCCTGCGGGCGCAGAGATGACCGCGGCCGAACCGGCCGTGCCCGTGCCCGTCTCCGCCCTCGCCGAACCGGCCGAGCGGGTGGGCCGGGGCTGGACCTCGGCGCTCTGTCTCGCCAACGGGGCGATCTGGGTGGGCTGGTACGGCCCGCTCCAGATCCTCCTCGCCTCCCAGGCGGAGGACTTCGCGCCCGGCTCCGGCATGTCCAAGGAGACGATGCTGGCCTGGGTGACGGGTGCGGGCGCGGTGGTCTCGCTGGTCGCCAACCCGCTCTTCGGCGCGCTGTCCGACCGCACGACCGCGCGGTGGGGCCGCCGTACGCCGTGGATCGCGGCCGGGGCGGCCGGCGGCGCGCTGTCCCTGCTGCTCCTCGCGGGCGCGGGCGGGGTGTGGACGATGGCGGCGGGCTGGTGCCTGGTCCAGCTCACCCTGAACGCCGCGTTCGCCGCGGTCACCGCGGCCGTCCCGGACCGGGTGCCGCGGCTCCAGCGCGGCAGCGTGGGCGGCTGGCTGGGCGCGGCGCAGATCCTCGGCGTGGTCGGCGGCACGGGGCTGGCGACGGTGGCCGGGGGCACCGGCGGCGGGTACGCGGCGTGCGCGGTGTTCACCCTGGTGGGCGTCCTGCCGTACGTCCTGCGCTTCGAGGACCTGCGGCTGCCGGCGTCGGCGCGGCCGCCCTGGTCGGGGCGGGCGTTCCTCGCCTCGTTCCGGCTGAGTCCGCGCGAGCACCCGGACCTGGCGTGGGCCTGGCTGACCCGCTTCCTGATCAACCTCAGCAACGCGCTCGTGCTGCTGTACCTGCTCTACTACCTGCGGGACCGGCTGCACCTCGACGACCCCGAGCAGGGGGTCCTCGTGCTGACCGCGGTGAACGGGATCACGCTCCTCGCCACCGTCGTGGTGGGCGGGGTGTGGTCGGACCGGCTGGGCCGCCGCAAGCCGTTCGTGATCTGGTCCGGCATCCTGATGGCGGTGGCGACGGCGGCGCTGGCCTGCTGGCAGACCTGGCCCGGCGCGATCGCCGCCGCGGCCGTCCTCGGCATCGGCTTCGGTGTCTTCACCTCCGTCGACTTCGCCCTGATGACCGACGTCCTGCCGAAGGCCCTGGACCGCGGCAAGGACCTGGGCGTCATCAACATCGCCAACGCCCTGCCCCAGGTCGCGGCCCCGGTGCTGGCGGCGCCGGTGGTGACGTACCTGGGCGGCTACCGGATGCTGTACGCGCTGGCGGCGCTGATCGGGCTGGCCGGGGCGGTGCTGGTGGGACGGATCCGCGGGGTCGACTGAGCCGGGGCGCGGCGGGCCGGGGGCGCGCCGAGGCGGCTGGGGCGAGGCGGCCCGGCCCGATGAGCCCACCGGGCCCGCCGGGCCTGCCGCCGCCGGGCTCAGAAGCCGAGCTTGCGCAGCTGCCTGGGGTCGCGCTGCCAGTCCTTCGCCACCTTCACATGCAGGTCGAGGAAGACCGGCGTGCCCAGCAGCGCCTCGATCTGCTTGCGGGACTTGATGCCGACCTCCTTCAGGCGCTTGCCCTTGGGGCCGATGATGATCCCCTTCTGGCTGGGGCGCTCGATGTAGACGAAGGCGTGGATGTCGAGGAGGGGCTTGTCGGCGGGGCGGTCCTCGCGCGGGAGCATCTCCTCCACGACCACGGCGATGGAGTGCGGAAGCTCGTCCCGTACGCCCTCCAGCGCGGCCTCGCGGATCAGCTCCGCCACCATCACCTGCTCGGGCTCGTCCGTCAGGTCGCCCTCGGGGTAGAGCGCGGGCCCCTCCGGCAGCAGCGGGACGATGAGGTCGGCGAGCAGGTCGACCTGCTGGTCGGCGACCGCCGACACGGGGATGATCTCGGCCCACTCGAAGCCGAGCTCCGCGCCGAGCTGGTCGATCGCGATGAGCTGCTCGGCCAGCGCCTTGCCGTCGACCAGGTCGGTCTTGGTGACGATCGCGATCTTCGGCGTCTTCTTGATCGACGCCAGCTCCTTGGCGATGAAGCGGTCGCCGGGACCGAGCTTCTCGTTCGCCGGCAGACAGAAGCCGATCACGTCGACCTCGGCCCAGGTGGTGCGCACGACGTCGTTGAGCCGCTCGCCGAGCAAAGTGCGCGGCTTGTGCAGGCCGGGGGTGTCCACCAGGATCAGCTGGGCGTCCGGCCGGTGCACGATGCCGCGCACCGTGTGCCGCGTGGTCTGCGGCTGGTTCGCCGTGATCGCCACCTTCTGGCCGACCAGAGCATTCGTGAGGGTGGACTTGCCCGCGTTGGGGCGGCCCACGAAGCAGGCGAAGCCGGCGCGGTGGGCGGCCTCGGCCGACTGTTCGGGTGACGGGGTACGAACGCTCATGAGGCCCATTCTCCCTGATCCACGGACCCCGGCTGCACGCAGCGCCAGGCTCCCCCCGACGGTGAGCTCCCGGAAACCTCCCGGCAATAGGAAACTCTGCCGAAACATCCCTGTGCACAACCGGAAACGCCCACCGGTGAACCTCTGACGAGCCCCCATCCCGTTGGAGACACCGTGACCCTGGCCGCGCCCCTCTCCGCCCCTCTCGCCGAAGGGCGCCTGGACACCGGCGACACCGCCTGGCTGCTCGCCGCCACCGCCCTCGTCCTGCTGATGACCCCCGGTCTGGCCCTCTTCTACGGCGGCATGGTCCGCACCAAGAGTGTCCTGAACATGCTGATGATGAGCTTCGTGTCGATAGCCCTGGTCACGGTGGTGTGGCTGGTCGCCGGCTACTCGCTCGCCTTCGGCGACGACGTCGCGGGCGGGCTCATCGGCGGGCTCGGCCACCTCGGCATGGCGGACCTGGGCCCCGACAGCGTCCACGGGAGCGTGCCGACCCTGCTCTTCGCCACCTTCCAGCTCACCTTCGCGATCGTCACGGCCGCGCTGATCAGCGGCGCGGTCGCGGACCGGGTGAAGTTCGGGGCGTGGCTGGTGTTCGTCCCCGTCTGGGCGCTGCTCGTATACGTGCCCGTCGCCCACTGGGTGTGGGGCCCGGGCGGCTGGATCGTGCAGCACCTCGGCGCCCTCGACTTCGCCGGCGGGCTCCCCGTCGAGATCGCCTCCGGTGCGTCCGGCCTCGCGCTGTGCCTGGTGCTCGGCCCCCGGCTGGGCTTCAAGAAGGACGCGATGCGCCCGCACAACCTCCCGATGGTCATGCTGGGTGCCGGTCTCCTGTGGTTCGGCTGGTTCGGCTTCAACGCGGGCTCGGCGCTGAAGGCCGACGGACTGGCCGCCGCCGCCCTCCTCAACACCCTGGTCGCCGGCTCCACCGGACTGCTCGGCTGGCTCTTCGTGGAGCAGCGGCGCGACGGCCACCCCACCACCCTGGGCGCCGCCTCCGGCGCGGTCGCGGGCCTGGTCGCCATCACCCCCTCCTGCGGCTCGGTCTCGCTGCTCGGCGCGCTGGCCGTCGGCCTCGCCGCCGGTGTCGTCTGCTCGTACGCAGTGAGCTGGAAGTTCCGGTTCGACTACGACGACTCCCTCGACGTCGTCGGGGTCCATCTGGTCGGCGGAGTCACCGGCACCCTGCTCATCGGCGTGTTCGCCACCTCGCGGATGACCGGCGGCGTCGCGGGCCTGCTGGACGGCGGCGGGCTCGGGCTGCTCGGCCGGCAGGCGGTGGCCGTCGTGGCCGTGGCGGCGTACGCGTTCACCGTGACGTACGGCATCGGCAGGCTGCTGGACCGGCTGCTCGGGTTCCGGGCGAGCGAGGAGCAGGAGCACACCGGACTGGACCTTACGGTGCACGCCGAGACGGCTTACGGTCACGGGGTCCTGGGCCATGGCGCCCCGGTCGGCCACTCCGCCCTCCCCTCCGCGCAGAAGGTCAAGCCCCAGGCATGAAGCTCATCACCGCGATCGTCAAGCCCTACCGCCTCGACGAGGTCAAGACCGCTCTGCAGGAGCTCGGTGTGCACGGTCTGACCGTCACCGAGGCCAGCGGCTACGGCCGCCAGCGCGGACACACGGAGGTGTACCGGGGCGCCGAGTACCGGGTGGACCTGGTGCCCAAGGTCCGGATCGAGGTCGTCGTCGACGACGCCGAGTCCGACGCCGTCATCGACGCCGTCGTCAACGCGGCGCGGACGGGGAAGATCGGCGACGGGAAGGTGTGGGCGACTCCGGTCGAGACGGTCGTGCGGGTACGGACCGGCGAGCGCGGCCCCGACGCACTCTGACCAGCAGCACCCCGCCGGCGACTCCGGCAACGAACGCCAACGCCACCAGCAGCCACGGCAGCGCGAGGAACGACGCGCTCGCCGACTCCCGGGTGCCCTGGGCGCTGGCCGTCAGGGTGACCTCGCCCCGGTCGAACTGGGGCGAGCCGTGCCAGGGCTCGCTGAGCCGCACGCGCTGCCCCGGCAGCAGCTCGGCGGGGATCCTGGTCAGCGCGCGGCTGAGGAGCGTACGCCCGAACAGGCCCCGGACCGTCAGCTGCACCTTCGGGTCGAGGCTGACGTTGCCGGTGTTGCGCAGGGTGTAGGAGATCGTCGCCGTGCCGGCGCCGAGGCCGGGCACGAGCGGCTGGTGGTGGCTGATCCGGACGTCCTCGACGGAGATCGCGGGCAGGGCGGGGCCGCTCACCCGCAGGTAGACCCGGGCGCCGACGGCCCGCTGCACCCCGACGGCGAGCGATCCGGAACCGGCGTCGACGCGTTCGTCGAGCGCCACGATGGCGCCGGGGTGGTCGCCCGGTTCGGCGTCCCGGGGCACCGTCAGGGTGACGGGCACGGTGACCGAGCCGTGGGCGGGCACGGTGACCCGGTCGCGGGCCGGCTTCGCCCAGGCGCCCACACCCCGCATCCGCTCCTTCAGCGTCCGCACGGCGAAGCCTCCGTCGCGGGCGGTGTTGTAGGCGTCGGCCGCGTAGAGGCGGAAGGTCAGGGGCGTGCCGGTCCTGTTGGCGACGACGACCTTGTCCTCGATCGTCTGGCCCGGATCGGCGGAGACGTAGAAGTAGGGGCGGGCCGCGGCGGCCGGGGAGGCCGGGTAGACGGACCAGCTGCCGTTGTCGGCGGCGCGCGCGGGGGCTGCCGTGACGGCGAGGAAGAGACCCAGGAGCAGGGCCAGGGCCAGGGCCGGGGACAGCGCCGGGGACGGACGTGACGCCGGGAGCACGGCGGCCGGACGTGGGGCCGGAGGCAGGTGCAGGTACGGCTTGCGCATGGGTGCGGACCCCCCCGCTGAGGTGATCGGGCCGAGCCGGACGAGCCGCCGGACGGACGAGCCGCCGGACGGGACCGGCCGTGGTGGACCGACCGGAGGGGACCGGCCGACGTGGACGGGACCGGCCGGGTGGGCCTTGCCGAGGTGGGACGGGCGGGTGCGGACCCGGGGTGGGGCGCCCGTCCTCGGAAGGGCGCGGTCAGGTGAGCGTCAGCGTGAGGATGCCGGAGTACGTGCCCGGCGGGGTGAACGCCGGTACGTCCAGCGACAGCCGGGCGTCCACGGTGAACTCGCCGCCGGTGAGCGCGGAGTCGGGGGTGGCGGCCAGCGTCGCCCCCGAGGTGCCCACCGTGCCCGCCGAACCGGCCTGGCAGGTGCTCGGGCTGCCCGCCTTGGTGGCGCAGGCGGGGGTCCAGCTCAGCCTACCGGCGTCGATCTTGGCGCCGGGGCCGGTGAAGTCGGTGACCTTGCCGGTCAGGGACCAGCCCGCGGGTCCGCCGCGGAAGTCCTTGACGGTCACCGTCTGGAGGGATCCGGCCGAGGCGCCGCCCTGGCCGAAGTCGACCGCCGACAGCTGCACCGCGTCACCGGCCTGGGACATGGACAGCGTCCCCGCCCTGACGGTGGTGGTCAGCTTCTGACTGCCCTCGGGTACGGGCGTGTTGTCGACGACGACGTAGGCGGCGGGTCCCGCCCCCTTGTCCGAGCTCCACGCGCCGCCCTCGTACGCCACGACCCCGGTGGTCGTCCGGTCGTTGACGACGAGCGCGCCGCTGATGGCGCCCTGGGCGTTCGCGGTCACGGTCGCCGTGTCCGCGGTCTGGACGGTCCCGGCCCGGCCGGCCAGGGTGACGCTCGCGCCCGGGGTGAAGTTGCTGCCGGTGACGGTGACGCTGTCACCGGGGTTGCCGGAGGCCGAACCGAGCGTGATGGCACGGGTGTTGGGCTGGCTCACGTCCGTCGCGGTGACGGTCTCGGAGACCGGCGCGGGCGGGGTGATGACCGTGCAGGGGGTGTCCAGCTCCAGGATGTAGCTGGTGTGGATGTTGTAGTCGCCGGGCGAGAGCGTGATCGCGCCGGGCGCGGTGACCGTGAACGTGCCGGTCATGGAGAACGACGGGAAGGCACCCCGGCCCGGTACCGGGTCGTTCTTCTTCGGCCCGGCGACCGTGACGCTGCCCGTCTGCGCCCCGCCGAGGGTGACCTTGCCGGTCGGCGTCATGATGTCGGCCGGCAGGGCGAGATCGGTGGGGTTGCTCGCGGCGGCCGTGACCACCGTGTAGGTGACGGTGACGGTGTCGCCGACCTTGGGGCTGGCGTTGTCCACCGTGATGTTCGCGGTGGTGGTGCCGTCGATCGGCGGGAGGCCCGCGATCGCGGGCGGGATGCAGTGCGCGGCGAAGTCCACGTTCGTGGACGCGGCTCCGGCCGGACAGGCGAGTGCGCCGCCCGCGGTGACCGCGAGCGCGGTCGCCCCGAGCAGCGACGCCCACCGGCGCCATAGGGATCTCCGGGGTTCTGGACCCATGCTTGCCCCCTCCGAGGGATGCGGGCGCAGCGGCTCGTCTGCGCCGACAGGGGGCCATTGATGTGCAGGTCGCGTGAGAAGTCAATGGAGACGCGACAAGGAAACTGACGCTGTATCAGTTTCCTTGCCGCGTGGGCTCACCCGGGCTCAGCCCGCGGCCACGGTCGCGCGGACCGTGCCGTCCGGTGCGGCCACCAGTACCGGCGTCCCGGGTCCGCCCAGGTCCCGTACCGCCGCCAGGTCCTGCGCGGACGCGGACTGCGCCTCGGTCACCACCGCCGCCGCCTCCAGCGACTTCGCGCCGGACGCCACCGCCATGGCCACCGCCGTCCGGAGGGCGCTCAGCTTCAGGGAGTCGAGATCGACGGTGCCTGCCACATACGTACGGCCGGTCTCGTCGCGTACGGCCGCCCCCTCGGGCACACCGTTGCGGGCGCGGGCGGACCGGGCCAGGGTGACGATCTTGCGGTCCTCGGGGTCGAGCGCGTTGCTGTCGGTCATGCCCCGAGCATACGAAGAGCCGGACCGCAGACGACGAGCCGGGCAGGAATCACGGCCGGTCCAGGCGCAGCCGCTGCGCTCTGGGCAGGCCCGCCACCACCAGGTCGTAGGAGTCCTCGACGAGCTCCCCGACCAGCCGGTCGGAAAGCTCCCCGTCGGCCGTCACGGTGTTCCAGTGGCGCTTGTTCATGTGGTACCCGGGGACGATCAGTGCGGGGTGCTCGTCCCGCAGCCGGACGGCGTCCTCCGGGTCGCACTTGAGGTTGACCGTCAGGGGCCGCGCGTCCAGGTTCGACAGGGCGAACATCTTGCCCAGGACCTTGAAGACGGAGGTCTCCGGGTTGAACGGGAAGTCCTCCACGGTCGCGTTGAAGGACAGGCACAGGGCGCGCAGCTCCTGGGGGGTCACTCCGGCTTCGTCTCCTTCTCGTCGCCCGGTCCGGCGAGGCCCACCGGCTCCACCAGAACCGTCACGATCTTGTTCCGGCGGCCGGCGGAGGCCTCCGCGGTCAGCCGCAGCGCACGGCCGTCGGGGAGTTCGACCGCCGCCGACGCCCCGGCGATGGGCACCCGGCCCAGCGCCTTGGCCAGCAGTCCGCCGACGGTCTCCACGTCCTCGTCGTCGTACTCCTCCAGACCGTACAGCTCGCCGAGGTCGGTGATGTCCAGGCGGGCGCTGACCCGGTGGCGGTCCTCGCCCAGCTCCACCACCGGCGGGATCTCCCGGTCGTACTCGTCGGTGATCTCGCCGACGATCTCCTCCAGGATGTCCTCGATGGTGACGATGCCGGCCGTGCCGCCGTACTCGTCGATGACGACGGCGACGTGGTTGCGGTCCTGCTGCATCTCGCGCAGCAGGTCGCCGGCGTTCTTGGTGTCGGGGACGAAGGCGGCGGGCCGCATGGCCGTCGAGACCAGCTCGCTCTCCGCCTCCCGGCTGATGTGCGTCTTGCGGACCAGGTCCTTCAGGTACACGATCCCGACGATGTCGTCCTCGCTCTCGCCCGTGACGGGGATGCGTGAGAAGCCGGACCGCAGGGCGAGGGTGAGGGCCTGCCGGATGGTCTTGAAGCGCTCGATGACGACGAGGTCGGTGCGCGGGACCATCACCTCCCGCACGAGCGTGTCGCCCAGTTCGAAGACCGAGTGCACCATGCGGCGCTCGTCGTCCTCGATCAGGGACTCCTTCTCGGCGAGGTCGACCAGCGCGCGCAGTTCGGCCTCGGAGGCGAACGGGCCGCGCCGGAAGCCCTTGCCGGGGGTGAGCGCGTTGCCGATGAGGATCAGCAGCGAGGGGATCGGGCCCATGATCCGCGCGAGCGGCAGCAGGACGTACGCCGCCGCCGTCGCGGTGTTCAGGGGGTGCTGGCGGCCGATGGTGCGCGGGGAGACGCCGACGGCGACGTACGACACGAGGACCATGATCCCGATGGCGATCAGCAGCGCCTCGGCGGTGCTGCCGAACTCGTTCAGGCTGCCGTAGGCGACCAGCGCGGCGGCCGCCATCTCGCAGACGACGCGGACCAGCAGCGCCACGTTGAGGTAGCGGGTGGGGTCGGCGGCGACCTGGGACAGCTTCGCGCTGCCGCGCCGGCCGGACTTCACCGCCTCCTCGGCGCGGAAGCTGGACACGCGTGCCAGGCCCGCCTCCGCGCAGGCGGCGAGCCAGGCGACGACGATCAGCGCGATCGCGCCGAGGACGAGTGGCCCACTCATGAAACGGTGGGAGCCGGAGACGGGCCGGTCAGGCCGTTCTCCGTACGCCAGCCGTCCACGATGGCCGCCTGGAGGCCGAACATCTCGGCCTTCTCGTCGGGCTCCTCGTGGTCGTAGCCCAGCAGATGCAGCACGCCGTGGACGGTGAGCAGCTGGAGCTCCTCGTCCATGGAGTGCTCCGTGGGCGCCTCCTTGCCCTGGCGTTCGGCGACCTCGGGGCAGAGCACGATGTCACCGAGGAGGCCCTGCGGGGGCTCGTCGTCGTCCTTCGACGGCGGACGCAGCTCGTCCATCGGGAAGGACATGACGTCCGTGGGCCCCGGCAGGTCCATCCACTGGATGTGCAGCTGCTCCATGGCGTCGGCGTCCACGACGATCACCGAGAGCTCGGAGAGCGGGTGGATGCGCATCCGCGCGAGCGCGTAGCGGGCGATGTCGAGGATCGCCTGCTCGTCGACCTCGGTTCCGGACTCGTTGTTGACGTCGATCGACATGGTGCTGACTTGTCTACTTCCGTTTGGTGCGGCCGCCCTTGTGGGTGCCGTTCTCCGTACCGTTCTCGCTGTCGTACTTCTCGTACGCGTCGACGATACGGCCGACCAGCCTGTGCCGGACGACATCCTGGGACGACAGCCGGGAGAAGTGGACGTCGTCCAGACCCTCCAGGATGTCCTGCACCTGCCGGAGGCCGGACTTGGTCCCGTTGGGAAGGTCGACCTGGGTCACGTCACCCGTGATCACGATCTTCGAGTCGAAGCCGAGCCGGGTGAGGAACATCTTCATCTGCTCGGGGCTCGTGTTCTGGGCCTCGTCCAGGATGATGAAGGCGTCGTTGAGCGTACGGCCGCGCATGTAGGCCAGCGGCGCGACCTCGATCGTCCCCGCGGCCATCAGCCTCGGGATCGAGTCCGGGTCGAGCATGTCGTGCAGCGCGTCGTACAGCGGACGCAGATACGGGTCGATCTTCTCGTACAGCGTGCCGGGCAGAAAGCCGAGGCGTTCGCCGGCCTCCACCGCGGGGCGGGTCAGGATGATGCGGTTGACCTGCTTGGACTGCAGGGCCTGCACCGCCTTCGCCATGGCGAGATAGGTCTTGCCGGTACCCGCGGGACCGATACCGAAGACGATCGTGTGCTTGTCGATCGCGTCGACGTACCGCTTCTGGTTGAGGGTCTTGGGGCGGATCGTGCGGCCTCGCGAGGACAGGATGTTCTGCGTCAGCACCTCGGCCGGAGTCTCCTGGCCGTCGCTCGTCCCGTTCTCGCTCGCCCTCAGCATGGCGATCGAGCGTTCCACTGCGTCCTCCGTCATCGGCTGCCCGGTGCGGAGCACCAGCATCATCTCGTCGAACAGGCGCTGTACGAGGGCGACTTCACGCCCGTCGCCGACGGCGCTGATCTCATTGCCCCGGACGTGGATGTCGGCCGCCGGGAAGGCCTTCTCGATCACGCGCAACAGGGAGTCGCCGGATCCCAGTACGGTCACCATGGGGTGCTGCGCGGGAACGGTGAACTGTGCTCTCGCCTGGCCCTGAGCAGGGGTGCGAGCGGTGGGTGTCTGAGTCATGGGCCGGCTCTGTAGGCCTGCGGTTCCTCCTCGTCAGGGCCGCGTAGCTGAGGGCGGCCTCGCGATTCCAAGGGTACGACGGTGCACCGTCGGCGCCGTAGGGCTTTTCTGCACCGCGGTCCCACGGGCACCGTCCGCCGCGCTCACGCCGAGCGCCCGAACCCGATCGTCGGCACCGCCCGGCGCAGCGGCCAGGGCCTGACCCGCTCCTCCCCCGGCACCAGCCGGTCCAGGAACGCGTACCGCCGCAGCGCGGCCGGATCCTGCTCGTCGACCGACTGCACCCGGCGCCACCAGGCGGCGATCTCCGCCCAGCCGGGCGCCGACAGGGAGCCGCCGAACTCCTGGACGGAGAGGGCGGCGGTCAGCCCGGCGAAGGCCAGCCGGTCGGCGAGCGGCCAGCCCGCCAGGGTGCCGGTGACGAAGCCCGCCACGAAGACGTCGCCGGCGCCGGTCGGGTCGAGGGCCTCGACGGCGATCGCCGGGACCTCGGCGCTCTCGCCGGTACGCCGGTCGACCGCGTACGCGCCGTCCGCGCCGAGGGTGACGACGGCCAGCGGCACGTGTGCGGTCAGGGCGTGGGCGGCGGCGCGGGGGCAGTCGGCGCCGGTGTAGCGCATGGCTTCCTCGGCGTTGGGCAGGAACGCCTCGCAGTGCGCGAGGTCGGCCAGGCCCGCCAGGTCCCAGGCGCCGGTGTCGTCCCAGCCGACGTCGGCGAAGATCCGGGTGCCGGCGCGGGCGGCCTCGGCGATCCAGGGGGCGCGCCGCCCGGGCGTGAGGGAGGCGACGGCGGCGCGCGCCTGCGGGGCGTGCTCGGGGGCGGTCTCCACCGGGGGCGGCTCGTGGCCGTGCGAGACCATGGTGCGCTCGCCCTCGTAGGCCATGGAGACGGTGACCGAGGAGTGCCAGCCGGGGACCGTGCGGGACGGGGTGAGGTCGATGCCCTCGCCCTGCTCAAGGGCGTCCCAGCAGTACTCGCCGTAGTGGTCGTCGCCGAAGGCGGCCGCCAGGGACGTGCGCAGGCCGAGGCGGGCCAGCGCGGTGGCCATGTTGGCGACGCCGCCGGGACTCGATCCCATCCCGCGCGCCCAGGACTCGGTGCCGCGAACCGGGGCGGAGTCGAGCCCGGTGAAGATGATGTCCAGGAAGACGTCGCCGGTGAGGTAGACGTCCCAGGGCGGATCCTCGGGTGTGCGCAGGGCGGACAGCGGATCGATGTGGGCCTGGCAGTGCGGGCCCGGGGTGATGGGCGACGGTCCCTTTCCGTCGTAGGCGTCGTAAGCGATCACGTGGCGCTCCCTGGCATGGTGCGGTTCTGGCCAGTGTGCACCACGGCACCGACAGCGCGCCGTGCGTCACGTCCGGCCGCCGGCACGGCGGGGACCCGCCCGCGACCGCCCGCCCCACGCACCCCGCCCGCCCCGCCTGCGGCCGGATGCGGGGTCGGCCGGGGCGTCACCGGCAGGGAACGGCCGGGGTCGTCACCAGCGGGGGACGGCCGGGGTGACCCAGTGCGGGTCGGCGGCGCGCATCGCGGCCGCGTCGTCGCGCTCGCGCAGCCGGCCGTCGTCGTCGAGCCAGCGCCGGTGGAGGAACTCCAGGCGTTCGCGGTCGAGGGTGACGCCGAGGCCCGGGGCGTCCGGCACGGCGACCCTGCCGCCGTCGAAGGCGAGGCGCTCGGTGAGGACGTCCTCCGACTGCCAGGGGTAGTGGGAGTCGCAGGCGTGGTGGAGGTCCGCGACGGTGGCCGCGACATGGGTCATGGCGGCCAGGCTGATGCCCAGGTGGGTGTTGGAGTGCATGGAGATCCCGACGCCGAAGGTGCGGCAGACGGCGGCGAGCTGCCGGGTGTTGCGCAGCCCGCCCCAGTAGTGGTGGTCGGACAGGACGACCTGCACGGCGCCCGCGGCGAACGCCTCCGGGATCTCGGCGAAGGTCGTCACGCACATGTTGGTGGCCAGCGGTACGCCGGTGCGGGCGGCGACCTCTGCCATGGCGGGGGTGCCGAGCGCGGGGTCCTCCAGGTACTCCAGGAGGCCGCCGATCTCCTCGGCGACCCGCAGCGAGGTCGCCACGCTCCAGGCGCCGTTGGGGTCCAGCCGCAGCGGGTGCCCGGGGAACGCCTCGGCGAGGGCGCGTACGGCGGCGATCTCCTGGTCCGGCGGGAAGACACCGCCCTTGAGCTTGAAGGAGGTGAAGCCGTGGCGCTCGGTGAACCTGCGCGCCTGCTCGACGATCCCGGCCGGGTCGAGCGCGGCCCCCCAGTCGTCCTTCTCGCAGGCCGTGCCCTCGGGGTGGGCGGCCCACTTGTAGAAGAGGTACGCGCTGTACTCGACCGTGTCGCGGACCTTGCCGCCGAGCAGGGCGTGCACGGGCAGACCGAGGGCCTTGCCGAGGGCGTCGAGACAGGCGACCTCGAAGGCGGAGACGACGGACAGACGCAGCTTGTCGGCGGTCTGCACGCCCCGCAGACCGCCGACGTCGACCCGGCCGGAGGTGCGGGAGTCGTCGACGGCGACCTCGTCGGCGAGCGGGAACAGCGCGTTCAGGTCGCTGACCCGGCGGCCGACGAGACGGTCGGCGAAGGGCCGGGCGAGTTCCAGGTACTTGGTGTCGCCGTAGGTCTCGCCGAGTCCGGTGACGCCGTCGGCGGTGACGATCTCGACGATCAGGCGGGGGGTGTAGGGCTGGTGCACGCCCTGGGTGTTCAGCAGCGGCGGGTCGGCCACCAGGATCGGGGTCAGCCGTACCTCGGTGATGGTCAGGTCGCGCGTCACGGGGTGGCTCCTGCGAGGTCGGGTCCGGTGGCCGCCGGCCGGGCGGTCGGGGCAGCCATCGGAACATCATCTACATATGAAAATGAAGGTTAGATACGCGAACGGACACCGTCAACGATGCCGTCTCACGGCACCCCGGCGCCCCAAACGGGACGTTCCTCACATCCCATCCTGAACTCTTCTTCCCGAACGGCGCTTTTGATACAAATTGCCCGCACGTTCCCGTCCGTCGACGGGCGTCGCCCCTCCCCCGCCGTGAGCCGCTGAGCCGCTCCTCTCGCATGCCCCGGGAACGCCCGTGTCCACCCCTCGCACCAGCCCCTGGCCCCTCGTCGCGCTGTTCACGGCCGGCTGCCTCGCCCCGTACCTGCTGCCCACCCTGGTCGGCCGACTGGACTCCGGACTGCCCCTGTCGGCCACCCAGGCCGGGGCGGTCGGCAGCGCCCTGCTGCTGAGTTCGGCCGCCGCCGGATTCCTGTTCGCCTCGCGCGTGGACCGGATCGGGGCGCGGCGACTGGCCCGCGTCGGCCTCGCCCTCGCCGCGATCGGCTACGGCGGCGCGGCACTCACCGGCGCCGTACCGGCCGTCGTGCTCGGCGCGCTGCTGGGCGGGTTCGGGTCCGGCACGCTCACCGCGGTGGCCGCCACCCGGATCGCCACGCAGCCCGACCCGCACCGCGCCTCGGCTCTCGGCCTGCTCGGCGTCTCCGGGCTCGCCGGACTCCTCTATCTGACGCTGCCGCACCTCGGTCCGGGGCACGGCCGGCCGCTGCTCGCGCTCGCCCTGACCGCGCTCGCCGTCTGGCCCCTGACGGGCCGTCTCCCGGCGCCCGCGGCCGCCGCCCCGGTCCCCCGGAGGCAGCGGGCCCGGCGGCAACGGCCCCGGCGGCTGCGGCCGTGCTCCGGTCTCGTGCTGGTCTCGGTGATGCCCTGCTGGTCCCTGGTGCAGAACTCCCTGTGGGGGGTCAGCGGCCGGATAGGACTGACCCAGGCGCACCTCACCGAGGCGGCCGTCGGCGTGGTCTTCGCCGTCGCGCTCGGGGCGGCGCTGCTGGGGGTGCTGGGCGCACGGGCGCTGGGGCCGCGGCTGGGGCGGGCGCTGCCGATCGGGGCCGGTACCGCGCTCATCGCCGGCTGTGTCGCGCTCAGCGCGTCCGCGACCGGACCGACGACCTTCGCGATCGGCCAGATCGCCTGGAACACGGTCTACCCGGTGGTGATGTCGTACGTCATCGGGCTCGCCGCCTCGCTCGCCCCGTGCGGCCGCTGGGCGGTGCTCGTCGGGTCCGCCGCCTCGCTCGGCACGGCGGCGGGACCGCTGACCGGGAGCCTGCTGGCGGCGCGGGCCGGGTTCCCCGTCATGGGCGTGGTGCTCGCCGCCGTACTGCTCCTCGCCGCCGTGCCCATGACGGCCGTGGCGCTGCGCGCCGCCGGGCGCCCGCTGCTGCCGGACGCGGTCCGGCGGCGGGGCGCGGGCGTGCGCGTCGTCGAGGCGACGCCGGACGCCCCGCCCGTCCCCGCCCGCAGCGCCTTCGAGACGGTCGGCTGAACGCCCGTCCGCGGGGGCGGGCGGGACGGGCCGGACCGGACCGGACCTACGGGAACTCGTACGCCTCCACCTCGGCGAGGTAGCGCGAGCGCCGCTCCTCGTCGTCCTCCAGGAAGGAGGCGAGGAAGGAGTTGCGGGCCAGCTCGCGCAGCCGGTCCTCGTCCAGGCCGAGGGCGGCGCGCACCGCGTCGAAGTTGTCGCCCGCGTAGCCGCCGAAGTAGGCGGGGTCGTCGGAGTTGACCGTGCACAGCAGACCGGCGTCCAGCATGGCGGGCAGCGGGTGGTCGGCCAGCACGTCCACCGTGCGCAGCCGGACGTTGGACAGCGGGCACAGGGTCAGCGGGATGCGCTCGCGCACCAGCCGCTCGACCAGGTCCGGGTCCTCCATGCAGCGCAGTCCGTGGTCGACGCGCTCGACGCCGAGCACGTCCAGGGCCTCGGTGACGTACTGCGGCGGGCCCTCCTCGCCGGCGTGCGCCACGCGGCGCAGACCCAGGGCGGCGGCCGCCTCGTACACCTCGCGGAACTTCACCGGCGGGTGGCCGACCTCGGCGGAGTCCAGGCCGACCCCGGTGATCCGGTCGAGGTACGGCTTCGCCACGTCCAGGGTCTCCATCGCCGACTCGGCGGATTCGTCGCGCAGGAAGCACAGGATCAGCCGGGTGGAGACCCCGTGGTTCTCCTCGCTGCGGCCGAGGGCCCGCCACAGCCCCTCGACGACCGTGCCCATCGCCACTCCCCGGGCGAGGTGGGCCTGCGGGTCGAAGAAGATCTCCGCGTGCCGCACGCCCTGCGCGGCGGCGCGGGCGAGGTAGGCGTTCGCGAGGTCCTCGAAGTCCCGCTCGGTGCGCAGCACCGCCATGAGCTCGTAGTACAGGTTCAGGAAGGACTGGAGATCGTCGAACCGGTACGCCTCGCGGAGCTCTTCCGTGTCGGCGTACGGCAGCGTGACACCGTTGCGCGCGGCCAGCGCGAACGCCAGCTCGGGCTCCAGGGTGCCTTCGATATGCAGGTGCAGTTCAGCTTTGGGGAGGGGCATCAAAGCATGGTACGGGGGTTTTATCTGCGCTTCGGAACCGGCACTCGGAGCAGGTCGTGCGCCACGCTCAGCTCCCCCTCGAAGCCCGCAGCCCGCGCCTGCCGCTCGAACTCGTCCGGTTCGGTGTAGCGCTGGCTGAAGTGGGTGAGCACCAGGTGCCGTACGCCCGCGTCCCGGGCCACCCGGGCCGCCTGGCCGGCCGTCAGATGCCCGTGCTCCACGGCGAGGTCCTCGTCCTCGTCGAGGAAGGTGGACTCGATGACGAGCAGGTCGCAGTCCTGGGCCAGCGCGTGCACGCCGTCGCAGAGCCGGGTGTCCATGATGAACGCGAACCGCTGCCCGCGCCGCACCTCGCTGACGTCCTCCAGCAGGACGGAGCCGATCGCGCCCTCGCGCTGGATCCGGCTCACGTCCGGGCCCTTGACGCCGTGGGCGGCGAGCCGCTCGGGCAGCATCCGGCGGCCGTCGGGCTCCACGAGCCGGTAGCCGTAGGACTCGACGGGGTGGGAGAGCCTGCGCGCCTCCAGCCGGTACGTGTCCGTCACGGCGAGCGTGCCGTCCTCGGCGACGGGGACTTCCTTGATGTCGACGGTCTCACGGTAGGCCGTGGCATAGCGCAGCCGTTCGAAGAAGTACCGGCCGGAGCGCGGGTAGTGCGCGGTGATCTCGTGCGGCACCCGGTCGAGGTTGATGCGCTGGATCACCCCGGCCAGACCCAGACTGTGGTCCCCGTGGAAGTGGGTGACACAGATCCGGTTCAGGTCGTGGGCGGCGACCCCGGCCCGCAGCATCTGGCGCTGGGTGCCCTCACCGGGGTCGAAGAGCAGACCCTCGCCGTCCCAGCGCAGCAGGTAGCCGTTGTGGTTGCGGTGCCGGGTGGGCACCTGGCTGGCGGTGCCGAGGACCACCAGTTCGCGTACGGACACCGCCGCCTACCCGGGGGGCCACTGCATGCCGCGCCCGCCCAGGACGTGCGCATGGGCGTGGAAGACGGTCTGGCCGGCGCCGGCGCCGGTGTTGAAGACGACGCGGTAGCTCTCCAGCTTGTCCTCGTCCGCGACCGTCTGCGTCTCGCGCAGCACGTCCGCGGTGAGCGCGGGGTCGGCGGCGGCGAGCTCGGCGGCGTTCGCGTAGTGCGCCTTGGGGATCACCAGGACGTGCGTCGGCGCCTGGGGGTTGATGTCCCGGAACGCGACGGTCGTCTCCGTCTCACGGACGATCGTCGCCGGGACGTGCCCCGCCACGATCTTGCAGAACAGGCAGTCGTCCTGCGGCTCCCCTGCCATGCGTGTGCCTCCTCGCGCGGTCGGTCGCGTACCAGCGCATCTTGACATGCTCCTCGGGCCGAAGCCCAAGAATTCCGGCCCTCTCCGCCGATTGCTGCGCCGCTATGCGGCACAGGGTTCGGGCGAGAGTCCGCGGCTTCCTGTTTCTTCGCGCTGTGCCGGGATCGCTCCTGGTCTTACCGGCGCTCCGCAGGCCGATGCCGCCAGTCCGGCGGCCGTCTTCACGTTGATCGCGGCGTTGTGGTCCCGGTCATGGAGGGTGCCGCACGCCAGGCACGTCCACTCCCTGGTGTTCAGAGTTTTGGGGCCGTCTTTGACGCCGCAGGTGGAACAGGTCTGGGAGGTCGGCTCGAACCTGCCGATCTTGACCAGGGTGCGACCGTACCTGACCGCCTTGTACTCCAGCATGGCCACGAACTGTGCCCAGCCCGCATCATGCACACTCTTGGCCAGCCTGGTACGCGCGAGTCCCTTCACCGCCAGGCCCTCCACGCCGATCGCTTGGTTCTCGCGGATCAGCTTGGTGGAGAGCTGGTGGAGGAAATCACGGCGCGCGTCGGCCACCTTGGTGTGGGCGCGGGCGACCTTGAGGCGGGCCTTCTCCCGGTTCCTGGATCCCTTCTGCTTGCGGGACAGCTCCCGCTGGGCCTTCTTCAGCTTCTTCTCCGCCCGGCGCAGGAACCGCGCAGAGCCGATCTTCGTACCGTCGGAGAGCACGGCGAAGTGGGTCAGGCCGAGGTCGATGCCGACCGTCTGATCGGTGTCGGGCATCCGGGCGGCGTCGACGGCCGGGTCGGTGTCGATGACGAAGGAGGCGAAGTACCGCCCGGCCGCGTCCTTGATCACGGTGACCGAGGAGGGAGCGGTGGGCAGGGCGCGGGACCATTTCACCTTCACCGCGCCGATCTTCGGCAGGTTCAGCCTGCCGCCGCCGGTGACCGACCAGCGGGCGTTGGCGGTGAACCGGATCGACTGACGGCTGTCCTTGCGGGACTTGAACCGGGGCGCACCAGTCCTGGGACCCTTGCGGGTGCCCTTGAGGCAGGCGAAGAAATTGCGGTATGCGGTCTCGGCGTCACGCAAGGACTGCTGGAGCACCACCGCGGAGACCTCACTCAGCCAGGACCGTTCCGGTGTCCGTTTGGCTTCGGTGATCAGGCGGGTGGACAGCACACCGGCCTTCGGGAACGGCAGCCCAGCCCTGCGGGCGTCCTCACGGGCGCGCACGGCATCGTTGAACACGACGCGGGCGCACCCGAACGCCTTCGCCAACGCCGCCTGCTGACCGGTGTCCGGGTAGAGACGGAAGCTGTACCTGAGCTGCACGTCCGTCACGCTACATACTTGGGCTACGGGTCAGATGCAGAGATCAGAACTGGTCGGCACTGTACTTTCGTGATCCATGTGCATTTGGTCTTGGTCAGGCCAATGCACTGCGAA
This sequence comes from Streptomyces sp. NPDC002265, assembly GCF_040296125.1. Classification (NCBI taxonomy): domain Bacteria; kingdom Bacillati; phylum Actinomycetota; class Actinomycetes; order Kitasatosporales; family Streptomycetaceae; genus Streptomyces; species Streptomyces sp. NPDC002265. The sequence goes on from NZ_JBEOWS010000013.1 coordinate 47,433, forward strand.
TGAACTCCGGTAGCGAGCCGGAGTGTCACCCGGCGTCCGGGCCGCCGGGGAGATCCGGTAGGTCCGGCGGGGACTTGGCGGGTGTCGTCTCCAGCGCCTCCAGCGCGATCCGGACGGCCTCCGCGAGCTGGACGTCCCGTCCGGCCGCGTGGTCCTGCGGGCGCTGCACCACCTCGATGTCGGGATCCACCCCGTGGTTCTCCACGCCCCACCCGTAACCCTCCAGCCAGAACGCGTACTTGGGCTGGGTGACCAGGGTCTCGTCGACCAGGCGGTAGCGGCTGTCGATGCCGACGACACCGCCCCAGGTGCGGGTGCCGACGACCGGTCCGATGCCCAGCGCCTTGATCGCCGCGTTGACGATGTCGCCGTCGGAGCCGGAGAACTCGTTGGCGACGGCGACGACGGGTCCGCGGGGCGCGTCACGCGGATAGCTCAGGGGCCGCATGCCCCTCGGCACGTTCCAGCCGACGATCCGGCGCGCCAGCTTCTCCACGATCAGCTGGGAGGTGTGGCCGCCCCGGTTCTCCCGGATGTCCACCACCAGGCCCTCGCGGCCCACCTCCGCCCGCAGGTCGCGGTGGATCTGCGCCCAGCCGGGCGCCTGCATGTCGGGGATGTGCAGATAGCCGAGCCGGCCGCCGGACAGCTCGTGCACGTACGCCCGCCGGCCGGCGACCCAGGCGTGGTAGCGCAGCGGCTCCTCGTCGGCGGTCGGTACCACGACCGCGTGCCGCAGGTCGCCGCCGTCGGCCGGGGAGACCGTCAGCTCCACCGGCTTGCCTGCCGTGCCCACCAGGAGCGGGCCGGGGCCGGTCACCGGGTCCACCGGATGTCCGGCGACCGCGACGACCGCGTCCCCCGCGCGCACCGCGACACCCGGAGCGGCCAGCGGGGAGCGGGCGTCGGGGTCGGAGGTCTCCGAGGGCAGGACCCGGTCGATGCGCCAGGTGCCGTCCGGGTGCCGGGAGAGGTCGGCGCCGAGCAGGCCCTGGCGGGCACCGCCGCCGTGGCCCCCGGGCGCGACGACGTACGCGTGCGAGGTGCCGAGTTCGCCCTGCACCTCCCACAGCAGGTCGACCAGGTCGTCATGGGTGGCCACCCGGTCCAGCACCGGACGGTAGCGGTCCAGGACCCCCGGCCAGTCGGTCCCGCCCAGGTCCGCCCGCCAGTAGTTGTCCCGCATGATGCGGCCGGTCTCCTCGTACATCTGCCGCCACTCGGCCGCCGGGTCGACGCTCTGCCGTACCCGGGTGAGGTCGACGGTGGTGTGGGAGTCGCCGTCGTCGTCGCCCGAGGCGCGCCGGTCGCTGGGGACGACCTTCAGCCGGCCGTCGGTCCACAGCAGCAGCCGCTTGCCGTCGCCGGTGACCTCGAAGCCGTCGGCGTCGGCGGCCAGGTGCTCAATGCGCTGCCGGTCCAGGTCGTAGCGCTCCAGCTCGGTCTTGGGATCGGGGTCGTCGGGGGTGGCGCGGGAGGCGCCGAGGACCCCGCGCACCGGGTGGCGCAGCCACAGCACACCGCCCTTGACGGCCCGCAGGGTGGAGTAGCGGGCGGCCTCGACCGGGAAGGGCACGATGCGGTCGGCGAGCCCTTCGAGGTCGATCCGGGTCGCCGGGGTGCCCTCGCTGTCGGGCGTCTCGTCCTTGTCGGGGGCCTCGAAGGGCCGGCCGTGGCGCTGCGGCCCGAACGGCGACGGGGTGGTCGCGGCCAGCGTGATCAGGTGCGGGCGGGTGCTCTCGACGAACGACAGGTCGAAGACGTGCTCGTCGTAGACCGGGTCGAAGGCACGGGTCGACAGGAACGCCAGGTGCCTGCCGTCGAGGGTGAACGCGGGCGCGTAGTCCTGGAAGCGCAGCGGGGTCGCCTCGGTGACCGACAGATCGGTGGTGTTGGCGAGCCTGAGCTGGGCCAGCGGGCTCGGGCCGGGGTGCGACCAGGCGAGCCAGGCGGAGTCCGGCGAGAAGGCGAGGCCCTCCACGTCGCCGTGCTCGCTGCGGTCGACCTCGCGCACCTCGCCGGACTCCCGCTCGACCAGCAGCAGCCGGCCGTCGTGCGCGGCGACCGCGGCCCGGCTGCCGTCGGGCGCCATCGCCAGGTCCAGGACCCGGCCGAGCCGTCCGGCGGCGATCCGGCGCGGGGTCGCGCCGGGGGCGAGGCCGGTCGAGGGCGCGAACTCCAGGGCGTCGTCGCCCTCGGCGTCGGTGACCCACACCACCCACTCCTCGCCCTCCGTGCGGAAGGTGCGCGGCAGCCGGGCGCGTACCCCCGGCCGGGCGGCCAGCGCGCGGGCCGGTCCCGCCCGGTGGGTGACCCAGTGCACGGCACCGCGCACGGCGACCGCGCTGCCGCGCCCGGTGTGGTCGGGGGAGGCGGAGCCGAACCAGCGGCCGGCGTTGACCGGGTAAGGCCGCCGGTCGGTGCGCTGCCCGCCGAGGCGGACGTCGAGGCGGCGCGGCTCGGCCCCGTCGAGGTCGTCCAGCAGCCAGAGTTCACCGGCCGAGGCGTACACGACCCGGCGGCCGTCGCTCGCCGCGTGCCGGGCGTAGAAGCCGTCGACGGGGGTGTGCCGGCGCAGGCCGGAGCCGTCGGCGAGGGAGGAGTACAGCGCGCCGGTGCCCTCGTGGTCGGAGAGGAACGCCAGCCGCTCCCCCACCCACACCGGGAACTCCAGGTTGCCGTCCAACTCCTCGTGCAGCCGCTCGAATTCGCCGTCGCCGCCGCGGTCGATCCACAACTTGCCCGCCGTGCCGCCGCGGTAGCGCTTCCACCAGGCGGCCTCCCGGCCCATCGGCGCGGACAGCAGCACGGTGTGCGGTCCGTACGCCACGTCCCCGACGGGCCCGTACGGCAGCACGGCGGCCGGTCCGCCGTCCAGCGGGACGGCGCGCGCCCAGCTGCGGCGCGAACTGGCCTGACCCTGGGTGGTGACGGCGAGGACCCGGCCGTCCGGGGTCCAGCCGCGCACCCTGGTCGTCGCGCTGCCCCAGTACGTGAGCCGTTCGGTGGGGCCGCCGTCGACCGGGGCGATGTGCACCTCGGGGGCTCCGTCGCGGGTGGAGGTCCAGGCGACGGTGGTGCCGTCGGGCGAGATGCGCGGCATGGTCACGGGCATGTTGTCGGCGCTGACCCGCCAGGCCCGCCCGCCGTCCAGGGGCGCGAGCCATACGTCGTCCTCGGCCGTGAAGGCCACCGACTCGCCGTGCAGATGCGGGAAACGAAGGTACGCCGACAGGGGAGCGGAGGCCGCAGGCTGGGTCACGCGGTCACCCTATGCAGCCAGGGGCACGCGGGAACAGAGGGACGTTCACTTGCCCTGGACGGGCCGGCACCGCGGATCGTCCACGCACCAGACGGTCCTGGTGACGGTCACCGTGGCGGTCGGCCCGCCGTGCTGTCCGCCGGGACCGCCGCCGACGGGCGAGGGGGTGGTCCTGCAGTCGCCGAGGCCGCTCACGTGGAAGACCACCTTGCCGCCCACCTTGGCGGTCAGGTCGCCGCGCACACAGGCGCCGTCCACGGCCCGGGTGACCTTCCCGGTGACGGTGATGTCCCGGCCGTCGCCCGTCCTGCCCTGGCAGTCGACGGTGGCGACGGTGCTCGCGCTCGCCGTGGCCGCCTTGTCGCCGAACGCGGCCGTGCAGGTCAGCCAGCGCACGTCCACCTGCCGGCGCTGAAGCTCCTTCGTCGCGGTCTGGTCGGTGGTGTACGCCACCGAGGCGGAACTCAGTCCGCCCGGATCGCACGCCACCGCACCCGCGCCGACGACCAGCGCGCACCACGCCACGGCCAGCGCCCGCGTCCCGCGCGGGCGGCCCCAAATCCACCTCAATGCCCCCATGGACGGCAGCGTGCCACTCCTGGGCGTGGGGCGGTAGACCGCATACGGTCACGATGGGGCCTGCGGGGGCCGCCGAGGGGGCGTACCGGGGTCACCGGGCAGGGCGCGAGGGGAGCGCGCGGGAACCGGGTCAGTCGCGCAACAACAGCCACTCCTGGAGCTCCACCATGTTGCCCTCGGGGTCCTTGAGGTGGGCGGCCCGCATCCGCTCGGTCATCTCGGCCGGGCCGTGCAGCAGGATCGCGCCGCGGGCGGTGATCTGCGCGCAGTAGGCGTCCAGGTCGTCGACGCGCAGGACCACCAGCGAGCGGTGGCCGGTCGCCGGGTCGCCGAGTTCACCGAGGATGCGGGCCATCGTCGCGCGGTCCTGGAGGGCGATGCCCGCCGATCCGGCGGCGGGACCGAACTTCTCGTACGGCCCCTGCGTCGCCCCCGACTGCGGTCTGAGGCCGAGGACGTCGGCGTAGAACCGGTAACAGGCGGCGAAGTCGGTGACGAGCAGCCGTACCTGGGCGAGTTCCACGGTGTCCTCCCTGCGGTCAGGACCAGCGTCCGGTGCGGCCGAGCAGCAGGGCCGCGGCCGCGGTGCCCGCGGTCGAGGTGCGCAGCACGCTGGGGCCCAGCCGGTAGGGGCGCGCCCCGGCCTGCTCGAACAGGGCCAGCTCCTCGGGGGAGACGCCGCCTTCCGGACCGACCACGAGCACGATCTCGCCCTCGGTGGGCAGTTCGGCGGCGGCCAGCGGCGCGTCGCCGCTCTCGTGGAGCACGGCGGCGAAGTCGGCGGCCGCCAGCAGCGCGCCGAGCTGACGGGTCGTCGCCGCGTCCGCGACCTCCGGGAAGCGCACCCGCCGGGACTGCTTGCCGGCCTCGCGGGCGGTGGCCCGCCACTTGCCGAGCGCCTTCAGCCCGCGCTCGCCCTTCCACTGGGTGATGCAGCGGGAGGCCGCCCACGGCACGATCGCGTCGACACCGACCTCGGTCATGGTCTCGACGGCGACCTCGCCCCGGTCGCCCTTCGGCAGCGCCTGCACGACGGTGATACGGGGCGTGGGCACCGGCTCCTCGTGCACCTCGCGCACGTCGACGACCAGCCGGTCCTTGCCCTCGGCTGCGGCCACCTCGCCCTCGGCCCAGCGTCCGGCGCCGTCGGTGAGGACGACCGTCTCGCCCGCCCGCAGCCGCTTCACGGACACCGCGTGCCGTCCCTCGGGGCCGTCGAGGACGTACTGCCCGGCGCCGTCGGCGCGGACGTCGTCGACGACGAAGACCGGAGCGGTCATCGGACCTCACCACCCTGCGAGAAGGCGGCCCGGGCCGCGTCCAGTTCGGCGCGCAGCACCTCGACCAGCCGCCCGGCGGGCAGCTCGCGGGCCATCCGGTGGCCCTGGCCCGCCCACAGCCCCATGCCCTGCGCGTCGGCGGCCAGGGCGGCGGCCTTGCGCAGCGGCGCGGTGAGGTGGTGGATCTCGGGATACGCGGCGGGCGCGTACGGCCCGTGCTCGCGCAGGAAGCGGTTGACCAGGCCGCGGGCCGGCCGCCCGGAGAACGCGCGGGTCAGCTCCGTGCGGGCGAACAGCGGATCGGTGAGCGCCTGCTTGTGCACGGTGTGCGCGCCGGACTCGGTGGTGGCCAGGAAGGCCGTGCCGAGCTGGGCCGCTTCGGCGCCGGCCGCCAGCACGGCGGCGATCTGGCTGCCGCGCATGATGCCGCCGGAGGCCACCAGCGGCAGGCCCACGCTCTCGCGGACCTGCGCGAGCAGGGCGAGCAGGGCGAGGCCGCAGCCGTCGTTCTCCTGGAGGTCGCGGTGGGTGCCCTGGTGTCCGCCCGCCTCCACGCCCTGCACGATCACCGCGTCTGCGCCCGCCCGCTCCACGGCGAGGGCCTCCTCGACGGTGGTCGCGGTGACCATCGTGCGGGTGCCGGCCCGGCGCAGGGCGTCCAGCGTGTCCCGGTCGGGCACCCCGAAGTGGAACGAGACCACGGGCACCGGGTTGTCCAGCAGCACCGCGAGCTTGGTGTCGTAGCCGTCGTCGCGCCCGCTGTCCGGGTCGCCGAGCTCCACGCCGTACCAGGCGGCCTCACCGGCCAGCTGGTGCGCGTACACCTCGACGGCGCCGGTCTCCGCGTACTCCGGCTGCGGCATGAACACGTTCACGCCGAAGGGGCGGGCCGTCAGGCTCCGCAGCTGTTTGATCTCCTGGTACATGCCGTCGGCCGTCTTGTACCCGGCGGCCAGGAAGCCGAGTCCGCCCGCCTCGCAGACGGCGGCGGCGAGCTTCGGCACGGAGACACCGCCCGCCATGGGCGCCTGCACGATCGGATGCGCGCAGAGATCGGTCAGTGCGGAGGACATGTCGGCATGTTGTCACGTCCCCCGGACAAGTCCGAATCGGGCCGTCCGCGGCCCGCGGCCGGACCTGCGGGTGCCGTACGGGCCGCGGCCGCGAGCGGACGCGCGGTACGGACGAAGGGCCCGGGGGCAGGCAGCCCCCGGGCCCTTCATGTCCTCGGCCGCTCGGGTCAGCGCCCGTTGAACGCGTCCTTCAGCCGCGAGAACAGTCCCTGCTGTCCCGGCTGGAACTGCCCCTGCGGACGCTCCTCGCCGCGCAGCTTGGCCAGTTCGCGCAGCAGGCGCTCCTGCTCGGGGTCGAGCTTGTTCGGGGTCTGGACCTCGACATGGACGATGAGGTCGCCCCGGCCGCCGCCGCGCAGGTGGGTGACGCCACGGCCGTGCAGCGGGATCGACTGGCCGGACTGGGTGCCGGGCCGGATGTCGACCTCCTCCATGCCGTCCAGCGTCTCCAGCGGCACCTTCGTGCCGAGGGCCGCCGCCGTCATCGGGATCGTGACCGTGCAGTGCAGGTCGTCGCCGCGCCGCTGGAAGGTGGAGTGCGGCAGCTCGTGGATCTCGACGTACAGATCGCCGGCCGGACCGCCGCCGGGACCGACCTCGCCCTCGCCGGCCAGCTGGATCCGCGTGCCGTTGTCGACACCGGCCGGGATCTTCACCGTCAGCGTCCGGCGGGAGCGCACCCGGCCGTCGCCCGCGCACTCGTGGCACGGGTTGGGCACGACGGTTCCGAAGCCCTGGCACTGCGGGCAGGGCCGGGACGTCATGACCTGGCCGAGGAAGGACCGCGTGACCTGCGAGACCTCACCGCGACCGCGGCACATGTCACAGGTCTGGGGGGTCGTGCCCGGCGCCGCGCCCTCACCGTTGCAGGTGGTGCAGACGATCGCCGTGTCGACCTGGATGTCCTTCGTGGTGCCGAAGGCCGCCTCGTCCAGCTCGATCTCCAGCCGGATCATGGCGTCCTGGCCCCGGCGGGTGCGCGAGCGCGGTCCGCGCTGCGACGCCGTGCCGAAGAACGCGTCCATGATGTCGGAGAAGTTGCCGAAGCCGCCCGCACCGAAGCCGCCCGCGGCGCCGGCGCCGCCGGACTGGGAGAGCGGGTCGCCGCCGAGGTCGTAGACCTGCTTCTTCTGCGGGTCCGACAGCACCTCGTAGGCGGCGTTGATCTCCTTGAACCGCTCCTGGGTCTTCGGATCGGGGTTCACATCCGGATGCAGCTCGCGCGCGAGCCGCCGGAAGGCCTTCTTGATCTCTTCCTGCGACGCGTCGCGGCGCACGCCGAGAACGGCGTAGTAGTCCGTGGCCACTCAGGACTCCGCCAGGATCTGTCCGACGTACCGTGCCACTGCGCGTACCGCTCCCATCGTTCCCGGGTAATCCATACGAGTCGGTCCGACCACACCGAGCTTGGCGACCGCCTCGTTGCCCGAACCGTAGCCGACCGAGACCACCGAAGTGGAGTTGAGTCCCTCATAGGCGTTCTCATGACCGATCCGCACCGTCATGCCCGAATCACCAGCCTCGCCAAGCAACTTGAGCAGCACGACGTGCTCCTCCAGCGCTTCGAGCACCGGGCGGATCGTGAGAGGGAAGTCATGTCCGAAGCGGGTCAGATTGGCGGTGCCGCCGATCATCAGCCGCTCCTCGTTCTCCTCGACCAGTGTCTCCAGCAGGGTGGAGAGCACCGTCGAGACCGTGCCGCGGTCGTCCGCCTCGAACGCGTCCGGCAGGTCCTCCACGAGCCGCGGCACGTCCGCGAACCGGCGGCCCGCGACCCGGCTGTTCAGCCGCGCCCTCAGATCCGCCAGGGAGGTCTCGCCGAACGGCGCCGTGCAGTCGACCACGCGCTGCTCGACCCGGCCGGTGTCGGTGATCAGCACCAGCATCACCCGCGCGGGCGCCAGCGACAGCAGCTCCACGTGCCGCACGGTCGAGCGGGTCAGCGACGGGTACTGCACGACGGCGACCTGCCGGGTCAGCTGCGCGAGCAGCCGTACCGTACGGGCCACCACGTCGTCGAGGTCCACGGCCCCGTCGAGGAAGCTCTGGATCGCGCGCCGCTCGGGTGCCGTCATCGGTTTGACGCCCGCGAGCTTGTCGACGAACAGCCGGTAGCCCTTGTCGGTGGGGATCCGCCCCGCACTGGTGTGCGGCTGGGCGATGAACCCCTCGTCCTCCAGGGCCGCCATGTCGTTGCGCACCGTCGCCGGGGACACACCGAGGTTGTGCCGCTCGGTCAGCGCCTTGGAGCCCACCGGCTCCTCGGTGCCGACGTAGTCCTGGACGATGGCGCGCAGCACCTGAAGCCTGCGTTCGCTCAGCATCTCGCGCACACCTCCAGACTGTCGTCCCCTGATGCCTGCCGCCTGGCACTCTGCGCGCGCGAGTGCCAACGGTCCCCGAGTCAGTGTACGGCCGTGGGGTACACCCCGGGCAAGGCTGGGCCTGCGACGTCGTGCCGGGCCCGCTTCCGGCATTAGCGTCGCGGTATGACGGTGACTTGGGAAGAGCTGGGGTGGGAGCGGCTGGCGGAGGGGGTCGGGCGGTGCCGGCTGCCGGTGTGGGACTGCACGGTGGGACTGATCACAGGGGCAGGATCCGCGCTGCTGGTCGACGCCGGGTCGAGCCTCGCCGAGGGTGCCCGGCTGCGCGGGCAGGCGGAGGCGCTCGCCGGCTGCCGGGTGCGCCGTCTCGCCCTCACCCACCCCCACTTCGACCACGTCTTCGGGGCGGCGGCGTTCGCGGGCGCGACGGTACTGGTGGCGGCGGGAGAAGGCGCACCGCCCGCGCCGCCGGGGGCGGCCGTCACGGGGAACGGGGGCGGGGGCGGGACCGGGAGTGGGAACGAGCGCGCGGACGCGCACGGGCGCGGGAGCGCGGGCGGGAGCGCGGCCGGGGACGGGCACGGGCGCGAGGGCGGGCGCGGGACCGCGGACCGGGGCGGGGACTTCTACGGGGCGGATCGCGCCGGGATGTGTGCGGACGCGGTGCGCAACGGCCTCGGCCGCCGGGCCGCGGAGGAGGCCGCCGACGCCCTCGTACGCCCCCACCGGACCGTGCACGGCACCCTGGCCCTGGAGCCGGCCGGCGGCCCGCGGATCCTGCTGGCGGACGTGGGCCCCGGGCACACCGCGCGGGACCTCGCGGTGGTGGTGGCGAGCGACCCGGTGGTGGTGTTCTGCGGCGACCTGGTCGAGGAGTCCGGCGAACCGCAGGCCGGTCCCGACGCCGTACCGTCGCGCTGGCCCGCCGCCCTGGACCGGCTGCTGGAACTGGGCGGCGAGGACGCGTTGTACGTGCCCGGTCACGGAGCGGTGGTGGACGCGGCCTTCGTCCGGGCCCAGCGGGACGCGCTGGCGCGGCGTTTCGGCGTGTCGTGAGACCGCGCCGACGACTTCTCCTATCGTCGTGCGAATGCGCTCGTACTCACCCGACCTGACGCCGCCGTGGAAGAAGCCCGGACCCGTACCGGAGGTCCCCGCCGAACCCGGTCTCGTGGTCGAGGAGCCCGCGACGGGGTTCTGCGGCGCGGTGATCCGCTGCGAGGCGGGCACGGTGACGCTGGAGGACCGGTTCGGCAAGCACCGGGTGTTCCCGCTGGAGCCGCGGGGCTTCCTCCTGGAGGGCGCCGTGGTGACGCTGGTCCGGCCGTCCGCGGGCGGCCCTGCGCAGCCCGCCCGTACGGCGTCCGGCTCGGTCGCCGTACCCGGCGCACGCGCCCGGGTGGCGCGCGCCGGGCGGATCTATGTCGAGGGTCGGCACGACGCCGAGCTGGTCGAGAAGGTCTGGGGCGACGACCTGCGCATCGAGGGCGTGGTCGTGGAGTACCTGGAGGGTGTCGACGACCTCCCGTCGATCGTCGCCGCGTTCTCCCCCGGCCCGGACGCCCGCCTCGGCGTCCTGGTGGACCATCTGGTGCCGGGCTCCAAGGAGTCCCGTATCGCCGCGTCGGTGACGAGCGAGCACGCGCTGGTGGTGGGCCACCCGTTCATCGACGTCTGGGAGGCGGTGAAACCGTCGGCCCTGGGCATCCCGGCGTGGCCGCGGGTCCCGCGCGGCCAGGACTGGAAGACGGGCGTGTGCCGGGCGCTGGGCTGGCCCTCGGACAACACGGGCGCGGTGTGGCAGGCGATCCTCGCGCGCGTGGGCTCCTACAAGGACCTGGAACCGGAGCTGCTGGGCTGTGTCGAGCGTCTCATCGACCATGTGACCGTGCCCTGAACGCACCCTGAAGCGCCCCGGGCCGGGCAGGCCGTGGCCGCTGCCACGGGGTGACCCTTCAGTCCACCAGGTCCCGCACCACCGCGTCCGCCAGCAGCCGCCCCCGCAGCGTCAGCACGGCCCGCCCGTCGTCGTACGCCTCCTGCGCCAGCAGTCCCTCCGACAGTGCCCGGCGCGACGCCTTGAGCCCCTCCTCCTTCAGCAGGCCCAGCGGCACCCCCTCCCGCAGCCGGAGCTCCAGCAGGATCCGCTCCACCCGCCGGTCCTCGTCCGCCAGGACCTCGCGTCCGGCCCCCGGCGACCGCCCGGACGCCAGCGCCGCCGCGTACGCCCCCGGGTGCTTGACGTTCCACCAGCGCACCCCGCCCACGTGCGAGTGCGCGCCTGGCCCGGCGCCCCACCAGTCGGCGCCCCGCCAGTACAGCTCGTTGTGCAGGCAGCGGGCCGCCTGCGAGGTCGCCCAGTTGGACACCTCGTACCAGTCGAAGCCCGCCCCCGCCAGCACCGACTCCGCGATCAGGTAGCGGTCGGCGTGGACGTCGTCGTCGGTCATCGGGACCTCGCCCCGGCGGATCCGCCGCGCGAGCTGCGTACCCTCCTCGACGATCAGCGCGTACGCCGACACATGGTCGGGTCCGGCCCCGATCGCCGCCTCCAGCGAGGCCCGCCAGTCGTCGTCGGACTCGCCCGGGGTGCCGTAGATCAGGTCGAGGTTGACGTGCTCGAAGCCGGCCGCGCGGGCCTCGGCGACGCACGCCTCGGGCCGTCCCGGGGTGTGCGTGCGGTCGAGCACCTTCAGCACGTGCTGTCTCGCGCTCTGCATGCCGAAGGAGATCCGGTTGAAGCCGCCGGCGCGGAGCGTGGCGAGGTAGGCCGGGTCCACCGACTCCGGGTTCGCCTCGGTGGTGACCTCCGCGTCCGCCGCCAGCCCGAACTCGTCGCGGATCGCGCCGAGCATCCGTACGAGATCGTCCGCGGCCAGCAGGGTGGGCGTGCCGCCGCCGACGAACACCGTGCGGACCTCGCGCGGGTCGTCGCCGAGGACCTTGCGGGCCAGGCGGATCTCGTCGATCAGGGTCTCGGCGTAGTTGTCGCGGGAGGCGAGGACGCCGCCGGTGCCGCGCAGTTCGGTCGCCGTGTAGGTGTTGAAGTCGCAGTAGCCGCAGCGGGTCGCGCAGTAGGGGACGTGCAGGTAGAACCCGAGGGGGCGGTCGGCGGCCCCGGCGAGCGCGGGCGCGGGCAGCGCGCCGTCGTCGGGGACGGGCTCGCCGTCGGGGAGTGCGGAAGGCATGTGCTCCATTGTCCCGCACGCGCGCAGGACCCCGGTGCCTGTCGCGCCGGGGCCCGTCCGGGGCTATTCCGCCTGGAGCACCAGCAGCGCCAGGTCGTCCTCGGGCGGGTGCCCGCCGAACTCGTGCACCAGCCCTATGATCCGCTCCGCGATCAGCTCGGCGTCCAGCCCCGCGCAGCCGGCCAGCGCGACCGCGAGGCCGTCGCCGTCGTCGAACTGACGCGAGCCGGAGCGCCGCTCGGTCACCCCGTCGGTGACGCACAGCAGGCTGTCGCCGGGACGCAGCTCGAACGTCTCGCTGGTGTACGTCTCGTCCTCGACGACCCCGAGCAGGGTCTGCGGCCGGGCGACCGTACGGACGTCGCCGTCGGGCCCCAGGAGCAGCGGCAGCGGGTGCCCGGCGGAGGCGAGGGTGCAGCTCAGGCCGCCGTCGAAGGGGGCGAGCTCGCCGTACAGGAGTGAGAGGAACCGGGTCTGCGGGCCGTCACCGGGGGAGGTGGGGCCGACGAGGGCGCGGGCGGAGGCGTCCGCGGCCTCGGTGGCGTCGTCGAGGAGGAGCTGGTTGAGGCGGTCCAGGACGTCGGCGACGCGATAGCCCTCGCGGGCCAGCAGCCGCAGCCAGGGCCGGGCCAGGCCGATCACCACGGCCGCCTCGGGGCCCTTGCCCTGGACGTCACCGACGGCGAAGCACCAGCGCCCGTCGCCGGCCGGGAAGAGGTCGTAGAAGTCGCCGCTCGGTCCGCCCTTGTCCCGGGGCTCGTAGAC
>NZ_JBEOWS010000014.1:0-58348 GCF_040296125.1 Streptomyces sp. NPDC002265
CCAGCCGGCCTGCGGCAGGAAGTCGCCGCGGTTCATGGGCACGGGGTCGCCGCCGACGACGGTCCACACGCCGGAGCCCTCGACGACGAAGCGGAAGGCGTGCTGGGTGTGCCGGTGCTCGGGGGCGTCCTCGCCGGGCATGAGGTACTGGATGGCGGCCCACAGCGTCGGCGTGGCGAAGGGCCTGCCGCCGAGGGAGGGGTTGGCCAGCGCGATCGCCCGGCGCTCGCCGCCGCGGCCGACCGGAACGAGGTCGCCGGCCCGCGCGGCGAGCTGCCGCAGCCGTTCCCAGCGCCATATGTGCGGTACGGCCCGGGAGCGCGGGTGGGCCGGCATCAGGTCGCCGATCTCGGTCCACAGGGGGACGAGGAGTTCCTGCTCGAAGCCCCGGTACAGCTCCTCGAGCGCCGGGGTGACGGCGGGCTGTCCGTCCGCGGCGACGGCGTGCAGCCGGACCGGTGAGCCCGGAGCGTTGACTTGGGTGGTGAAGGACTCGGTCACGGATTCAGCGTGGCGCGTGTCTGCTGTAGGAGCATATGGATTCTGGAGAGCAGAACAGTGGCCCATGGAGGATCACCGTGGACAAGGAGCTCAAGACGCCGCCGCCCTATCCCATCGCCAGCGTGGACCATGCGCTGCGGGCGGCGACCATCCTGCAGCTGGAGGGCGACGCGACGGTGGCGCAGCTCGCCGAGCGTCTGGGGGTCGCGAGGTCGACGGCTCACCGCATCCTGGCGATGCTCGTCTACCGGGACTTCGCCGTGCGGGGCGAGGACCGTGTCTATCGCGCGGGTCCGGTGCTGGAACTGGCCGCGCACTCCCAGTCTCTCGTGTCCCGGCTGCGGGCGGCGGCTCTTCCTCATCTGCACCGGGTCGTCGATCTCCTCGGTGAGACCACGAACCTGATCGTGCGGACCGGGGACACCGTCCGGTTCATCGCCAGCGTCGAGTGCCGGCAGGCTCTGCGGGTCGGCTCCCGGGAGGGCATGGTCTTCCCCGCGCACCGCACCACGGCAGGACTGCTCCTGCTCGCCGAGCTGGACGACGAGGAACTGGAGCAGGCCTACGCCCCGGAGCGCTACCGGGACCGCCCGGGCGACCGCCCCGACCTCGCGCGGCTGCGGACGGAGCTGAGGCGCCTGCGCCGCAACGGCTTCGCCGTCAACAAGGAACGCTCCGAGCGCGGGCTCGTCGCGGTCGGCGTCCCCGTGCGCGACGAGGACGGCACCGCGCTGGCCGGCCTCTCCATCTCGATGCCCAGCGTGCGCTACGACCCGCACCGGCTCCAGCCGCTGGTCAAAGCCCTGGAGGCCGCGGCGCACGCGCTGGAGCAGGACCTTCTCCACCGGACCTGAACACCCGAGGCGTCACATTTTCATCGAATCTATTTTCTTGCTATCTCGCACACATCATTGACACGGCGTAAAGCGAATGTCATTCTCCACGGCATCACGCCCGACTCACGTCGCGCCCGTCCCCCCACCGCGCCGCAGAGCCGAGCCCCTCATGCTCTTCGGGCTCCCCGCCACGGGACGCCCCTCTTTCCCCAGCCAGAAAGACCAGAGATGACGCTCAACAACGGGACGACTGTCTCCCATGGCCCAACCGCGGGGGCCGCCCGGACGCCGGGCTACGCGGGAACACTGGCTGCCGCCTGCGGCGCGGTCTTCGTGGCCCAGGTCGCGAACGCGCTGCCCGCCTCACTGCTCGGGCTCTTCCAGGAGGACCTGAACACGCATGGATCCCAGCTGACCTGGATCACCGCGGCCTTCATGATCGCCGTGGTGTGCTTCGAGTTCACCTTCGGTGTCCTCGGTGACCTGTTCGGACGGCGCAGGCTCGTCGTGGCCGGCACGGCCCTGGTCGCCGTGGGCAGCACCGTGGCCGCGCTCGCGCCGACCGTCCAGGTGCTGTGGATCGGCGCCGCCCTGAACGGACTGGGCGCAGGCGCCATGTTCCCCGGCTCGCTCACCGCGATCACCGCCCTGGCCCGAGGCATGCGGCAGCGGGCGCACGCCGTGGCCGTCTGGAGCGGCTTCCTCTCCGCGGGCGCCGCCGTCTCACCCCTGGTCGGCGGCATGTTCGCCAAGGTCGGCTCATGGCGCGGCTCGTTCTGGGTGCTCGTCGGCCTCGCCATGGTCAGCATGGTGCTCACCCTGCTGCTGGCCACGGAGTCGACGGCACCCCAGGGCCGCAGGTTCGACGTTCCCGGCCAGATCACCTTCGCCATCGGTCTCATCCTGGTGCTCTACGGCGCCGTCGAGGGGCCGGAGTCGGGCTGGGGCACCCTGCCCGTCCTGCTCTCCCTCACCCTCGGCGCGGTGTTCCTCGCCGCGTTCGTCGTGGTGGAACTGGGGGCCGAGTCCCCGATCTTCGACCTGAGGCTGTTCCTCAACCGGCCGTTCGCCGTGTCGTCCGTCGTCGCGGTGATCGGGATGCTCGCCTTCCTCGGCGCCTGCTTCTCGACGAGCATGTGGATGGGACCCGTACAGCACCAGGACCCGATGCGGGTCGGCATCCTCTTCCTCCTGCTCCAGGGACCGGCGTTCGTCCTCATCCCGGTCGTCTCGCGCCTTCTGCACCGGGTCGCCGCGTCCTGGCTGCTGACCTCGGGCTTCCTTCTGCTGGCGGCCGGCTGCCTGCTGTTCACCCGGCTCGACGTCACCGACCCCGGGCTCGGCGCGTTCGTGGCGCCCGCCCTGCTGATCGGCGTCGGCTTCGCCCTGACCGTCAGCTCGGTGACGACCGTTGCGCTGAACAGCGTGCCCCCGAACCTGGCGGGCATGGCCAGCGCCACCACCAACATGCTGCGCGACCTCGGCTTCGCCCTCGGACCGGTCGTCGTCGGCGCCGTGGCCCTCAGTCATGCGGGGTCGGAATTCGCGACGAACCTCGCCGGCGCCGATCTGCCCGCCGCTCAGTCGGCGGCGGCACAGGCGATCGCCGCGGCCGACGGCCCCCTCGCCGTGAACGGCCTGCCGCCCACCGTTCCGGGCTCGGCCGCCCACGGCCTGGCTCTCGACGCCCTCGGCAGCGGCTTCTCCACCGCGTACTGGGTGTGCGGCATCGCGGCCGCCGTCGCCGCGGCACTCACCGCCTTCGGCATGATCGGCCGCCATGCCCGCGGACCGGCGCGGCACGAGGTCACCGAGCCTGACCTGCCCGGCCAGGACGGGAGTTCCGAACCGGTCGCCGAGGCCGCCCGTCCCTGAGCCACCCGGATCGCCCCCGGCACCTCCGCGTCTGCTGCACCACGACACCCGGACGGTCGACGAGCGCGGCCCGTTCGCCACCCGAAGGGCGGCGGGCGGGCCGCCGCCGGGGGCCGACAAGCGCCGGCGCAGCGATCAGGCGGCGTCCTGCAACGTGATCGCGTCGCCCAGCCTGACGGTCCCCGCCTCCAGCACATCCAGGTAGACACCCAGGCAGGAGAGCGGGCCCAGGTCGAACACCGGTACCCGGTGTTCGCGGGCGACCGCACGCATGATGCCGGGATCCGCCGGGAGTTCGCCGTGGCCCAGCGTGGGCATCACGCAGCGAGGCGTGGGCACCACGACCCGGAACAGCGCCTCCCCCACGCGCAGCCGTGACCCCACCCAGGCGTCCTCGGGGAAGCCCGGCCCCGTACCGGCGTCCACGACCAGATTCGGCCGGAACCGGCGCGGGTCGAAGTCCCCTCCGGGGTACACCTCTCGCATCCGCGCCAAGGCCGCGGTGGTGACGAGATGGACCCGCCCGAAGTCGAAGAACGTACCCGGGGCGACGCTGCCGGTCGTGATGCTCTCCCCGGTGACATCGACGGCGGCCGACGCGCGCACGGCATCGGGCACCCCGCCTTCGTACGCGGGCACCGCACGCTCCAGCCTGCCGCGCTCCGGTACGACGGCGGAGCAGAACACCTGCCGGCCGAGCAACTTGGACAGGAGCAGGTCCAGTTCACGGTCTTCCACCAACAGGTCGCTGCCGTCCGGCAGTTCGACCCGGACCGCGCCGGACTCCGCCCGCCGGCTGCGACAGCGCAGCAGTGCGCCCCACTTGCGCGGGTGCTTGACGCTGCCCACCGCGCCCGTCTCGTCGAGCACGGCGTGGGTCCGGTCTCCCGAGAACCCGGACTCCGTGACCTCCACTGCACTCATGGCTTCGCCCAGCATCGACTTCACCGGATAGCGGTAGAGCGCCGTCACAGTCCCCATGGATCAAGTATGGCCGGAGAACCGGCCGCTTATCAGCGGGTTGTTGGTTGGAGAACGAGAGATTCAGTGCTCGCAGAGGGAGAATTCTCGTTCGTAGAGCTGCTCGTTGTGTTCGTCGACGAAGAACTTGCGTTCCTGCATGAGCTGTTCGCGGTAGTTCTCGGCCTGTTCAAGCGTCATGGTCGAGGTGTCGGACCAGGGTTGCTGCGGTGGCACATCGGAAGTCGAGACGATCTTTTCGGACGGATCGACCAGGAAGAACGCGAGGATTTTGCGATATCCCGGGCGGGTGTCGTCCTGAAGGCGGAACGAACCGACGCGGTGTTGCAGGATGTTCGGGAACGCCAGGCAGCGGCCCGCCGGGGTCGAGGCCGATCCCAGTACCTGGTTCAGTGCGTCCAGGTCCTCCAGGCCATAGACCTCACGCACACCGTTGTCGTCACTCTGCTCGTAGTCCGGATCGTCGAGTGCCGTCCGGAAACTCAGCCGGCTTTCGGTGATGTTCTCGCTGTCCCAGTAGTAGATGCCGGTCGAGACGATCCGCTCGTTCAGCATCCCCTCGACATGCCAGGAACCGCCGGAGTACTCGGGCTTGTCCGGAGTGAGCTGGATCGTGGCGAGCTTGACGATGACCTGGAGACTGCGACCGCGCAGGTCGACCCGGGCGGATTCATCAGGCAGTTCGGGCGCGGTGAAGAGCGGGGCGTCCGGGATGGTCGGGCGGCGGTTCTCCCACCATTCGTCCTGAGCCGCCTCCCAGACGCGGACGGCTTCCGCGTAGGCCTCCTGATCGCCGTAGGAGGACTTGTCCGGATACTCCGATCCCTGCGACTCGTACCACCCATAGGGATCGGCCTCGATCCGCAACGGCCGTGGATGGCGCAGATCGGTGAGGACGTTCTCCAGCAGCGGGCGCATTCGCGCGAACAAGTCCGGCAGGACAAAGGCCAGTTCGCGGTGCGTGTCAGGGTGGACGTTGTTGACGTACGAGCGGAAGGCGACCTCGCCGTCCTCGCTGACGTCGACGTCCGTAGGCAGCCACTGGAACTTCTCCGAGAACTCGTACTTCGAGTAGCGGTTCGTCGGGTTCTGCCAAGCCCGCTCGGGTGCACCGCTCGCCTCTTTCACCAGGCAGAACAGTGAGGGATGAACCAGATCCAGCACCTGGCCGTCGGAACCGGGATGCCAGTCCCGTTCTGCCTCGGGGACCTCTTCCAGAACCCGAACAGCTTCGCGCAGCCGGGATCCGAGCTTGTCGTCGACCAGAGTGTCCGACTGCCACACCCCGTCGACGGCGGACACCTCGGCGCCGGTGTGTCCGTCCCGCAGCGCGGCGTAATGCGCGAGTTCGGCAAGCACGTAACGAACCTGCGCCTCGGTGAGGCCCTGAGCGACGGCCTCTTGCGTCCACCTGGCGACGATCTCGGCGTCGTTCATCTTGTCGAACCACCCCGGCTTCGCCCGAATATGGGCGCTGCACTGCATCATCTGAAGTTCCCGCAGCGTTCGGGGCGTCGCGAACGATATGGAACGAGAGGCTTGAAAGGGCAGCGGGAAAGCAGACAGGCTGGTCAATTCTCTCGATCCTCCGAGTCGGTGTGCGGTGGCTGGAAGAGTACTTCAGCCCACTGACACCGCCGCCGCGACCACGGACACCGCCGGTCCGGGAGCCGGAGGTCCGAAAGTCGGAGTTCCGGAGCAGGCGCTCGTGCAGCTGCTGCTCCCGAACTCCGCCGGGTCGGTCAGTTGACCGTCAGAGCAGCCGTGTTGTTCGTGAGGTCCGGGTCGAAGTCGAAGGGGCGCTGGCCGAACTCGCCGAACGCGGGGTGAATACTCACGGCACCGGTCGCGCCGGGCACCACGGTGTCGATGCGCACGGAGAACGCGAACGTCCGCTGGGTGTCCTCAAGCACCCAGTAAGGCATCTTGCAGTCGTAGCGCGGCGCGCCCGTCCTGGTCGGGTAGTACGCGCCGTCGAGGGTGTGCGGGACGCAGTCGGACGGCGCGCCGGTGACCGTGGTGCCCTGGGGTGGGATCAGCCGGAGCCTGGCGACCGGGTCGCCGGAGACGAGGTTGCCGAACCAGGCCGGTCCGTTGTTCTTGAAGGTCAGTTCGGCCGTGGCCGTGGTACCCGCCGCACCGGTGATGGAGTCACCGGTCACGGAGAAGTCCGCGGTGTTCGCCGCGGCGATCTGAACGACCGTGTAGTCGTTGCGGGAGTCGATGTCCTGGGCGCCACCGCCCGGCTCGACATCGATGTCGAGCCGCTCGCTCAGCGCGTGCGGGGTGAGTCGCACCGTCAGCGGCTCGGGCAGTTCGAAGGAGTCGCCCGGCGCGAGCAGCTGGTCGAACGTGCAGTCCGCCTTGGCCGTCGGTGCGTAGTCGGTGCCGTCCGTCGCGCTGTAGGCGCAGGCGTCGTACCGGGTCAGGTCCGTCAAGCCGTACGAGGCGTTCAGCTTGACGGTGAACCCGTTCGCGCTCTCGTTCCCGTTGTTGGTGATCTTCAACGCGATCGTCCGCTGGTCGCCGGGCCGGCCGTCCTTGATGTCGGCGACGGGGTCGATGGCGAGGTCGGGCCCGGATCCGACGGTGAGCGTGGTGTCGAAGCCGGCGTGCGGCGCGGTGAGCGTGCCGTCGGGGCCGCCGGTGGCCGTCGCCTCGTAGGTGATCCTGCCGTGTGCGCCGACTGCGGCGCCGTCGGCCGCGCGCACCTTCAGCACCACCGGGTCCTCGTAGTCGGCCCCCAGACCGGGCACCACGGGAACGTCGCACACCGCGGTCGTGCCGCTCGGCGTGCAATTGTCGGGCCAGGTCACCTCGGCGACCCCGGTGAGGCCGGAGACGTCGACGGTGAGCCTGCCGTCGGTCACCGTGAAGTTCTGGTTGTCGTGGTAGAGGCCGACGCCGAGCGTGCGGGACTGCGGCTGACCGCCGTCGGTGCCGAGCGGCAGCGTCTGCTCGTACGGCTCGTGGATCCACAACTGGTCGCTCTGCGGCGGGTCGTCGGCTGCGAACGCGGGCGCGGCGACGCCGGCCGTCAGCAGACCCGCCGCCACCGCCAGGGCGGCGGCGGATCTGCGGCGTAACGGGCGTCCAGCAGAGAACAAGCTCATTGCTACCCCCAGGGGCGTGGTGACGTGACTGATGCGCCGACGTATCCGGCGCATCAGCTTGATCATCACATGACAGGGCAGCACACCGCGCCCGGGTTTTCCGGCCTGTCGTTGAACAACCGGCCTCCCACCCAGGTCTGGCCCAACCTCTCCATGTCCCGTGCGGGAGCGCCGAGTTGATCAGCAGATCAAGCGACGGTCACCTGATCGGCCGGACGGTTCTCATCGGTTGACGGATCGCATGCCCGCCTCGTCGTAGCGCTCACCCGACACCTCGGGCAGCTCCGCATCGATGCGGGCCAAGTCCCCCTTGGTCAGTTCGATGTCGACCGCGGCGGCGTTCTGCTCCAGGTAGGTGCGGCGCTTGGTGCCCGGGATCGGCACCAGGTGCTCGCCCTGGGCCAGCACCCAGGCGATGGCCAGCTGGGCCGGGGACACTTCCTTCTCGGCGGCGATCTCCTTCACCTTCGCCGCCAGCCTCAGGTTCGCCTCCAGGTTGGCGTCCTGGAAGCGCGGGTTCTCGCGGCGCCAGTCGTTGGCGTCGAGCTCGTCCGGCGAACTGAACCGGCCGGCGAGGAAGCCACGGCCGAGCGGCGAGTACGGCACGAAGCCGATGCCCAGCTCACGGCAGGCGGGCAGCACCTCGGCCTCCACGTCCCGTGACCACAGCGAGTACTCGCTCTGCACCGCGGTGACCGGGTGCACGGCGTGCGCGCGCCGGATGGTCTCCGCGCTCGCCTCGCTCAGGCCGATGTAACGCACCTTGCCCTCGGCGACCAGCTCGCCCAGCGCGCCGACCGTTTCCTCGATCGGTACGTTCGGGTCGACCCGGTGCTGGTAGTACAGGTCGATGTGGTCGGTCCCCAGACGCTGCAGGGAGCCGTGGACCGAGCTGCGGACATGCTCGGCGGATCCGTCCTGCGGGCCGACCGTGCTGATGTCGCCGGGTACGGCGTCGTCCATCCGGTAGTTGAACTTCGTCGCGATCACGTACGCGTCGCGGTGCCCCCGGATCGCCTCGCCGACGAGCGACTCGTTGGTCAGCGGCCCGTACATCTGCGCGGTGTCGAGGAAGTTCACCCCGACGTCGAGGGCACGCCGGATGGTCGCGATCCCCTCCTCCTGGTCCGCGGACCCGTAGAAGGCGGACATGCCCATGCATCCCAAGCCGATGGCCGATACCTCAAGGTCCCGCAGACTGCGCTTGCGCATGACGTCTCCCAGCTTTGTTCCGCACACTCGTTCATCGTTCACGCGACCGCGCGCAGCATCTCGTCCAGCACGGCTTCCACAAGCGGGTATCCCGTCCGGGACGTGTGCTTACAGGCTTCGTGCGCCGCGGTCACTGCGACGCTACGACCTGAAGCGCACTCCAACGCAACCCGACGCTCTGACCGAACCCCACCTCGACCCTGGCACCGACCGCCCGCGCCTCGGGCCTGTCCGGCCAGGCGTTCGCCCGCCCTCCCCGAACTCCGCCCACGGTGAGATATGAGGTTCCCGCTCATGACGACCTCCGCCTCCACGACCGCGGCCCGCTGTCCTTCGCTGCTCGGAGTCTTCGCCCACCCCGACGACGAGAGCCTGCTCGCGGGCGGTGTGCTCGCCCGGCATGCCGCCGGCGGCGCCCGCACGGCCGTCGTCACTGCGACCTGGGCCCGAAACACTGCGCGTGCCGCCGAACTCGACGCGGCCCTGACGGTTCTGGGCGCGGGCGAGCCGCGCATGCTCGGACACGGCGACGCCCGCAACGAGTCCTCGGCTCCCGCTCGGCCCCGCTGGTGCGACGTGCACCTGACCGAGGCCGTCGCCCAGGTCGTCGCGCACATCAGGCGGTTCCGTCCCGATGTCGTCGTCACGCATGACGCGCTCGGCCAGCTCACCGGCCACCCGGATCACCGTCGTACCCACCGAGTGGCTGTGCTCGCCGTGGAGGCTGCCGGGATCGGCCGGCTTCACCCCGAGGCGGGCGAGCCCTGGCAGACCGGCGCGCTCTACGCGGCCACGCACCCGCGCTCCGGGACCGGCGACCTCGGGCCGCTGCTGAGCGGCGTCGGAAAGACGGTGCACAGCGTGCCGGACGAGGACGTGACCGCAGTCGTGGACGTGACGCCATGGGTGGTGCAGAAGTGGGCCGCGATCTCCTCACACACCAGCCAGCTCCGGGGCGAGCGAGCGCTGCCTGCGCTGCTGTCCCGCCTCGACGAGGCAACGCGCATCCGGATCCTGGCGACCGAATACTTCACCCGCATCGGCCCCGGCGCCGGCCCCGCTCACGTCATCCAGCGCGGGCTGACGGTCTGATCCCCCGCGCCTCGAAACGCGCAGGCATGACCCTGTGGTCAGGTGCCGGAGTTCACGGCCCGGCGGTTGCGGTGCCTCGTTCGACCGGGATCCACAGCTGGGAGTCGGTCTCCGTACCGATCCGCACCGGCTGCGTCCGCAGGAGTTCGGGACCCGGCCGGCTCACGTACAGGCTGGAAGGGAACCACTGCGTGAACACGTCTCGCCACAGTTCCTGGAGGGCGCTGGGGTAGGGCCCGTGGTTGTCGAAGACCGCCCAGGTCCCGGCCGGCACGTCGAGGGCGTCGAGCTCATCGGCGGCCGTCCCCGGACCGGTCACCACGCCGATCCAGTAGTCCGCCTCGGCACCCTCGTCCCGGCTGTCGGTCAGGTACACGGCCGCCGACAGGATCCCCGCCGGCTCCTGCTGGTCCAGCTCCTTCATCCGTACGATCGCCCGCTCGTCCAGGCTCTTCAAGTGCGCCGTGGCGGCCGCGTTGATCCCCTCGGGCACGAGCGGGACCCGGGCCTTTCTGCCGACGACCCGGAACGCCTCCTTCTCCACGATGCGGTACCGCATGGTCGTACTGCCTTCGACGACGACGCGGAAGGACATGCGCGGCTGCGCAGTGAGCACCGCGCCCGTGCGCCGGGCCTCGCCCGGACCGACGCCGTGCACCGACCGGAAGGCCCGTGCGAACGCCTCTCCCGAGCCGTACCCGTAGCGCACCGCGATGTCGAGCAGCGTCGGTTCCCCGGCCAGTACGTCGGCCCCGGCCAGGGTCATGCGTCGGCGCCGTACGTAGACCGGGAGCGGCATTCCGGCGAGTGCGGAGAACAGCCGCCGGAAGTGGTACTCCGAGACCGCGGCGATCCTGGCCACCTCGGCGATGTCGACCTCGCCGTCGAGGCGGGCCTCCAGGTGGTCCAGCGCCTGATTCAGCCGTTCCAGCACGCCTGTCCGTCCTTCGGCTGTCGTGACGCATGCCCCTCGACCTGCGGAGGGCCGTCAGGCCGCCGTACCGGGGCAGCGGGGATCGCCCGCGTCCCGCCCGACCGAACGCGTGCGGGAATGGTCGGGCAGGAAGACTTGGGACCACCTGAGGCTTATGCCCATGACTGATGTTAAGGGATTCTGTGATCCCCGGTTCGCCGCGGTCCGTGAGGCACTTGCGGCTCTGCTCGGCAAGGACGACGTGGGCGCCTCGGCGGCCGTCTGTCTCGACGGCGAGCCGGTGGCGGACCTCTGGGGCGGGTACGCCGACGCGGACCGGTCCGTCGGCTGGGAACGCGACACCCTCGTCGGTGTGAACTCGACGACCAAGAACATGGTCGCCCTGTGCGCGCTGATTCTGGCCGACCGGGGTGAGCTCGACCTGTCCGCGCCGGTCGCCGCCTACTGGCCCGAGTTCGCCGCGGCCGGCAAGGAGAACGTGCTGGTACGGCACGTACTGTCGCACACCGCGGGGCTCCCGGACCTGTCCGGGCCGACGGCGGTCGAGGAGCTCTACGACTGGGAGAGTGTGACGGCGGGGCTGGCCGCCCAGGTGCCCGAATGGGAGCCGGGAACGGCGGCCGGCTATCACGCGCTCACCTTCGGCTTCCTCGTGGGTGAGATCGTCCGCCGCATCACCGGCCGCGGTGTCGGCGAGTTCTTCGCCGAAGAGGTGGCAGAGCCGCTGGGCGCGGATTTCCACCTCGGCATCTCCGCCGCTCACGACCACCGCGTGGCACCGCTCATCCCGCCGCCGTCGCTGACCGACGAGTACGTTGCCGGCGCACCGTCCGGACCCGACGGCACTCGCCGGGAGAACACCGGTCTCGCGATCCGGGTCAAGGACGCCAACTCCGTGGCGTGGCGCCGTGCGCGGATCCCCGCGGTGAACGGCTTCGGCAACGCTCGCTCCGTCGCCCTGGTCCAGTCGGTACTGGCGAACCGGGGTTCGGCCGGCGGCGTGCGGCTGCTGTCCCCCCAGGGGTGCGAGCCGGCGTGGCAGGAGGTGTTCCGCGGTGAGGACCGCGTGCTGCGGACGCCGATGGCCTGGACGGTGGGCTTCGGCAAGTTCGGCACCGCCTTCGGCTGGGGCGGCTGGGGCGGCTCGCTGGTGGTGAGCGATCCCGGCTCACGCATGACGGTCGCCTACGCCATGAACCAGATGATCGACCGGGACCGGCAGGAGGACAACCGCGGCATGGAGATCGTGATGGCCGCCTACAGCAGCCTGCACTGACAGCGCATCCAGGGGGCGGCCCGGGCCTGCAGAGGCTCCCCTCCCGTCACTGAGTACCGGACGGGAGGGGAACCCCTGCCGGTCGCACACTCACACCGGTGGCCTGCACGGCCGGCGGCCGGTGTCCGTGTCACTTCGACCGGATCAGCTGCGCCCGCACGCCGTAGTGGTCGGACAGGTAGGCCTGGCGGCCGTCGTCCAGTGTCACCGGGTCCTGGAACACGAGGTCCGCGCCGCCGGTCAGCGTCTCCCCGGCCGCGGCCCGGACCAGTACGTGGTCCAAGGCCGGCGGCGACGGCCACTGAGGTGTCGGCCGGTAGGTCGGACGCGTGTCGCCGGCGAGGACGTCGCGCAGTCCCGCTGTCGCGATGAAGTCGGCGAGCACCGCCGAGTCGCGCGGGAGGTTGAGATCACCGGCCACGGCCACGGGCAGGTCCGGGCCCATGGCCGCGATCAGCCCGGTGAGCAGGGCCAGTTCAGCAGCGGCGATCCGCGTGTACCGGTTCGTGGGCGACCAGTCGTCGTCGCGGTTGGCCGACAAGTGGGTGTTCACGACGACCAGTTCACCGTCCGGGGTGGCAACGGACGCCAGCAGTGCACCCTTGCGCATGAGGAGTTCGCCGCGCACCGGGCCCGTCGTCGGGTACCGCACGAACCGCCATCGGCTGATCGGCCACCGCGACAGCAGCACCAGGCCGCCCTTGAGCAGAACCGTGCCCGAGTAGGCGAAGTGCCGGTACGCGGGAGCGGCACGGCAGATCAGCCGGGCGTTGCGGCGGAACATGACCTCCTGCAGACAGACGACGTCGTAGTCGGACCGGTCGAGCGCCGCGCCGAGGGCCCTCAGCCGGGCCGGGACATCGCCGGTGAAGAGGGTGTTCATGGTCAGCAGTCGCAGGGCCGTCACGAATGGGCCGCCTTCCGTCCGTTGGCCTGCCGGGCCGTACGGGGAGCCCGAGCCGCTCAAGGCGTCGATCGTACTGTCGCCCCCACCACCGTGAGGCCCGAAGCCGTGGCGGGGCGCTGCCGCGAGAGAGAAGTCCGTTGCACCACGGCACAGTTGGAGATCCCTTGGCGGCCGAGGGACTGGCGGTGGGGCCGGTCCTCCTGAAGTCTGGCCGCACATGCCGGACAGCGGACTCCTCCCGGCCTCCCGGCAGGAGTACGACACGACGACGGAGGCTGCATCCGATGGACCGAGTCGACGACGACGCACGGAAAATCCGCCGGGATCCCACCGGGCCCGGCTGCCCGGTCGGCCGCGGGGACGACGGCACATGGCAGGTACGCGGCTACGCGGCGGCGCGTGCCGTGCTGCGCAGCACCGACACCGTGCAGGCAGGTCTGGGCATCGAGACCGTCGAGAAGCTGCCCGCCCGGATCCGGCGGCCCGTGCTGTACCGCGACGGGCCCGAACACCGGGAACACCGCCGTCAGACCGCCCGCTACTTCACGCCCCGCCACGTGGACGAGCACTACCGGGAACTCACCGAACGCGTCACGCAGAAGCACCTGAGCGCTCTGCGGACCGAAGGCGAGGCTCAGCTGGAGGACCTCACCTTCGGCGTCTCGATCGATGTGGCGTGCGGGGTGATCGGCCTGACCCACAGCAGACCCGGCATTCAGGGCCGTCTGGAGCGCTTCTTCCCCGAGAAGTTCGGCAAGCCCGGCTTCACCAGTCCGCACGGGATCTACTGGCTGTTCCGCCAGAACACCAACTGGCTGCGGATCTACTTCGCCGACGTCCGCCCGGCCGTCCGCGCCCACCGCGCACGGCCCGCCGACAACCTGATCTCCCACCTGATCTCGGAAGGCTGCTCGAATCCCGAGATCCTCGGCGAGTGCCTCACCTACGCCGCCGCCGGAATGATCACCACCCGTGAGTTCATCTCCGTCGCCGCCTGGCATCTGTTCACCGACGCCGCCCTGCGCGAGCGCTACACGAACGGCGACGAGACCGAACGCCTGGCAGTGATCCACGAGATCCTGCGTCTGGAACCCGTGGTCGCCCGGCTGAGCCGGCGGACCACCGGCGCGCTCGACGTGCCGGGCGCCGACGGCCCGGTCACCGTGCCCGCCGGCGCGCTCGTCGACATCTTCGTGGACGAGGCCAACACCGACCCCGAGGCCGTGGGGGCCACTCCCACGGCGGTCTGCCCCGGCCGGCCGGCGACGACCGGGCGGTACGCGGCTGCCCTGTCCTTCGGCGACGGACCGCACCGCTGTCCCGGTGCGGACATCGCCCTGATGGAGACCAACGTCTTCCTCGGCCACCTCTTCGCCCTCGATGGCATCCGCATGCTCACACCGCCGCGCGTCACGTTCCAGGACGAGATCGGGGGCTATGTGATCCGCGGACTGCGCGTGGCCGTCGACCGGGATTGATGCCTCGTCGGCGCGGCGCGCGTCCGGTGCTGGAACGCGCGTCGCGTCCCGGGGGCTCGTTCAAGAAGGTGACGCCCGCATCGATCCCTCGGGTCGTGACCGATCGCGCCGGACTCCGGAATGCATGATGGCAGCCCACGGCCGCCCGTCTTCCGCCCTTCGCGGGGCAGGGGAGTTCATGTTGCCCGCACACGCCCGTCGCACCCGAACCGCCATCGGATCCGCACTCGCCGTGCTCGCCCTGGCGGCCGGGTGCACCGCACCGCGTACCGAGGCGACCGCACTCGGCCGTTCCCAGCCTGCTTCCGTTCCCGTGCCGAGCGTGTCCCCCTCGCCTGCCCTCACCGCGCGGGCGACGGAGGACCTACGTGATCCCCCGCAGGTCGTGAGCCGCGACGGGCTGCTCAGGACGCGGATCGTCGTCGAGCGCAGGAAGGTGCGTCTGGCAGGCCGCGAGCTGTGGGCCCTGACGTACAACGGGATGTACATGCCGCCCACGCTGCGCCTGCGACCGGGGGACCGGATGGAGGTCTCCTTCGAGAACAGGCTCGGCCAGCAGACGAATCTGCACGTCCACGGCATGCACGTCTCCCCCGCCGGCGATTCGGACAACATCTTCCTCACGGTCGAACCGGGCAAGTCGTTCACCTACAGGTATGCCTTCCCCAAGAGCCTGGAACCGGGAACGTACTGGTACCACCCGCACCCGCACCCGCTCTCCGCAGGTCAGACCGCGGGGGGCATGGCCGGCCTGATCGTGGTCGACGGTCTCGACAGATATCTGCCCGCGGCGCTGCGCGGGATCACGGAACGCGTCGTCGCGCTCAAGGACTTCCAGCTCGTGGGTGACGAGGTCAAGACCGCGAACCTGAAGATCGGCGCTCCCACGACACGTACCGTCAACGGGCAGCTCGACCCGCGGATCCGGATCAGGCCCGGCGAGACCCAGCTGTGGCGCCTGGCGAACATCGGGGCCAACATCTTCTACAAGGTGCAGCTGCCGGGCACCAGGTTCCACATCATCGCCCAGGACGGCTACCCGGTGAACCGGGTCTACTCCGTCGACTCCCTGGTCATCCCGGCCGGTGCCCGCTACGACGTGCTCGTCCAGGGCCCGAAGGCCGGAGTGTCCGAGCTGCGGACCCTGCCGTACAACACCGGCAAGGCCGGCAACCAGTTCCCCCTGGCGACCCTGGCCACGGTCCGCTCCGAAGGCGAACCGATGCGGCCCGCGGCCCTGCCCACGGCCTTCGCCCCGGTGGACGATCTCGGCAAGGAGTCCATCGCCGGACGCAAGACGGTCGTCTTCACGGAGAACAAGGCGGGCACGGTCTTCTACATCAACCACAAGCTGTTCGACCATCACCGCGTCGACTTCCGGGCCAAGCTCAACACCGTCGAAGAGTGGACGATCAAGAACGACAGCGACGAGGTCCACTCGTTCCACGTCCACACCAACGACTTCCAGGTCATGAGCATCAACGGCAAGCCGCAGACCAACTACGGCCTGCAGGACACCGTCGACGTACCGCCGCGCGGGAACATGGTTCTGCGGATCCGCTTCCTCGACTATCCCGGCAAGACGGTCCTGCACTGCCACATCCTCAACCACGAGGACGCGGGGATGATGGCCGTGCTCCAGATCGAGAAGTGACCGCGGACCGCGTCGGGACTCCCGCGGTGTGCCGGTGGCCGTGTCACCTGGCGTGCGTGGCTACGCCGGGGTCCGGTGGGCGGTGACCATCAGGTACTCCCAGTCCATGGCGCCGTCGGTGAGGTGCCGCGCGGCCAGGTCGTCGAGGGCCGCGTCGAGTGCCGCCACCCGCTCGGGGTCCCCGGAGACGAGGGCGTACGCGGCGACGGTCGGCCCGTAGCAGGCTTTGAAGAACTCCCGGAAGTCCTGCGGCCGCGCGAACCGGTCCACGCGCAATCGCTGCCGGCGGGCATCGACGTCGGTGACCCGGTCCCCCAGCAGGGAGTACACGTGCTCCGGGTCGCCCCACAGGGGTGGCGGCTGGGCGCCGGGCGGCGGCGGCGGAACGAAGGGGCGCATCACTGCGAACATCTGCCCGATGAACCCCTCCGGGGTCCAGTTGATCAGGCCGACGGTGCCGCCCGGTCGGCAGACCCGGACCAGTTCGTCGGCCGCCCGCTGGTGGTGCGGAGCGAACATGACACCGACACACGACATCACCGTGTCGAACTCCCCGTCCGCGAACGGCAGGGACTCCGCGTCCGCCTCCCGCCAGTCCACCCGGGCGCCACGCACCGAGGCGAGGTGGCGTCCGACCTCCAGGAGCTCGGGCGTGAGGTCGCAGGCGACGACGTCGGCTCCGAGGAGGGCGGCGGGGATGGCCGCGTTCCCGGAGCCGGCCGCGACGTCCAGGACGCTGTCGCCCTGCCCGACGCCGCACTCCCGCACCAGCTCACCACCCAGATCATGGATGACGTGCGACGCCACGGAGGCGTAGTCGCCCAGCGCCCACATCGCACGGTGCTTCGCCTTCAGCACATGGTCGGCACGGGCCGCGTCGCTCGCCTCGGTCATCGAATGCCTCCGGTTTCCTGCCGTTGCAGCCGGTTCTTCACATTCTGGGTTCTACCCTGCCCACCGCGCCGCGGACGGATACGCCACGGCCGCCACGAGACGATCACCTTCGGGTGGCTGCTCACAGGCTCAGTGTGATCGCGGCGGCCACGCCGCCGAGGCCGAGGGCGAAGGCTGCCTCCTTCCAGCCGCCCGCGCCCCACGGCAGGAAGCGGTCGGCGGCCAGTCGGCCAGGACCGATGGCAGCGATCGCGAGGGCGACTACGGCGATGCAGACGCTGTATTCCACACCGCCATCCGTCTCCCACAGGCCGTGTGCGCCGGTGACCGTGGCCATCGCATTGATCATGACGCCGATCAGGGCGGCTGCCGCCAGCGGCGTCAGCAGGCCGAGGGCGAGTCCCAGACCTCCCAGGAGCTCGGACAGTCCGCCGATCACGGCGAAGACTTTGCCGGGGTGGTAGCCCAGGGCCTCGAATCCCTTGCCGGTCGCGGTCAGGCCCTGGCCCTGGCCCCCGAAGAGTCCGAAGACTTTCTGAGCCCCGTGAGCGGCCATGAGGAGGCCGAAGGTCAGTCGGATGAGCAGCAGGCCGCAGTCGGCGGCGGTCACCACGAAGGCGGTGGTGGGATGCGGTGGCGATGGTGCGGAACGAGCAGGACGGTTCATTGCGCGTTTGGTCGACATGGGAAGGCTCCGGTCGGAACGCCTCAACGGGCTTCCCCCCAGTTCGGGCCTGGGCCGAGCACGACGGTGCGTGCGGATGGGCGCCGCAGGGATTCGCGGTGCACGCCCCCCTTTGCCGGCGATCCCCTTACCGGGCGGCGTCGCAGGTCAGCGGGGCGCCGCGAGTCCTTACCAAGGACGCTGGCGGAGTGGATGGCGCTGTCGGCCGCGTCGAACCGCACGCTCGGATCAAAAGGCACATCATTACGATAACTCTGTACTTTATTGGTGAAATTAGTGGAATATTGCGGTGCCCAGTGAGCCACGGGTCAAGGCTTTTGAACCCGGTCCTCCCAGTGGCTGATCGCCATAGAGTTGGAAGAACCGACGACCCGGCCGATCATCCCCGACCAGGAGAGCACCGCATGACCACGGTGGCACCCATCGATGCTCGCGGTTCGCAGCACTGCGAGACGACAGCACTGGGAGTGCTACTGCGTCATCAAGGACTCGATCTGTCCGAGCCCATGCTGTTCGGCCTCGGCTCCGGTCTGTCCTTCGTCTACTGGGACGCCAAGAACATGGGCTTCCCCTTCCTCGGCGGACGGGTCAGACCTTTCGACCTCACCAGGAACCTGGCCGGCAGGCTCGGGCTGGAGCTCCTGGTCCAGGAGACCACCTCCCCGCGCAAGGCATGGGACAACGTGGCGGCCCTCATCGACTCCGGCCGGCCCGTCGGACTCCAGCTCGACAGCTACCACCTGGACTACTTCGGCTCGAAGGTCCACTTCGGCGGTCACGTCGTCGCCATGTACGGCTACGACGACCGCAGCGCCTACCTGGTGGACACCGACCAGCAAGGCGGAGCGGTCTCCACCAGCCTGACCACTCTCGCCCGAGCCAGGGCCGCCCGTGGTCCGATGACCGCCAGGCACCGCTCCTTCACCCTCACCGCTCCGAGAAACCTGCCAGCACCATACCGACAGATCGTCCCCGCCATCACCGCCTGCGCCGACGCCTTCCTCAACCCGCCCATCGCCAACCTCGGCCACCGCGGCATCGACAAGGCCGGCAAGCTGGTGCGCACATGGCTCCAACGCACCGACGACCCCCGGCAAGACCTGCCACAGGCCGCCCTGTTGATGGAGAAGTCCGGCACCGGTGGGGCCCTGTTTCGCAACCTCTACCGCGACTTCCTCGCCGAATGCACCGGTCTGCTCGACAGCAGCCACCTGCGCACCGGCCACACGCTGTACGCCGAGGCAGCCACCCTGTGGACGGAAGTGGCAGCACTGATCACGACGGCCGGTGAATCGGGCGATGCGCAGAGCCTCGTGCAGGCCGGCTCGGTCCTCGGCGATCTCTCACGCCTGGAACGCGAGGCCATGCGGGCGCTCGGTCGCCTGGGCTCCGAGCCCACCGGCACGATCCAGCCCTGACAGGCTCAGGGCTGGCCGCGCAAGAGATTCGCGGTACGGGCGATGTCGGCCAAGCGCTGGCCCCCGTCGCGGGCCTGCTTGCGGAAGGCGGTCGCGTCCCTTTCGACGCTGTCCCTGGTCGGCAGGCACAACAGGCTGAAGAACCAGACCAGTCCCGACTGCTGCTTGTCGCTCAGCGTGCCCCACTCACCGCGTATCCCGCCACAGGCTTCGGCGAGCGCGTTGACGCAGAAGGCCAGGGCAAGGTTCTGGTCACCGCCCCAGTGGTCGCGCATCCACTGCCCGAAGTTGCTCTGGACTGTCGCTACGACATCGGGGCCGGCCTGACCTGCGAGGATCCTGGCGACCAGTGCTCCCTGCTCGTTCGCTCGATTGCTGAACACGACTGACTCCCCTTTCTCTCGGTCCTGGTGGTGCGCGGAATGGCCGGGTTCTTTGAACTCGCCGGCGTTCTTCAACGGACCGAGGCCGCGGGCCAGTCGGTCCTCGAGTCCGGTCAGGGCCTTGCGCGCCGCCCAGTTCCGCTCGTCGCGGGCGGCCTGCCGGTACCAGGCCAGCGCCTCCGGCCAGTTGCCCAGGTGGTCCTCGTAGGCGAGCCCGAGGAAGTAGGCGCCATGGGAGCTGCCGAGCCGGGCCGCCCGGGTGTACCAGTGCATGGCACCGTCTATGTCCGGGGCGATGGTCCCACCGGGGAGCGTGACCCCGAGGCGCTCCTGGGTGCGCCCTTCGAGGATCATGCCCAGGCGGGTCATCGCCTCCGGGTGCCCGGCCTCGGCGGCGGCCCGGTACATCGACTCGAGGCGCGGCAGGTTCGCCGCCTCGGCGTCCCGGTCGAGTGCGAGGGCGGCCTGGAAGAGCTCGTCCACGTCCTGGTGGGCCGGGCCGGTCCCGACGCCCTGTTCACTGGGCCTGTGGTCCTGGTCAGTTGGAGGTCGGCGGGCCGAGCCCCGGGCGATGACGAACCGCCCGGCGTGGTGGCGGACGGACTGGGTCGGCCGGGGCTTGCCGTCGCGGACCAGTGCCGCCGAGGCGGTCGCGAAGGCGGCTTCGAGGGAGACTCCGTGGGGGTGGCCGACGGCACCCGTCTCGATCGCGTCGACCAGGTAGCGGGTGAAGTGGGTCTGCGGGCGGCCGCTCGTCGAGTCGGGTTCGTACCACGCGGTGCGGTAGGCGTCGGTCGCGGTCAGCGTGATGGTCCCGGAGCAGTGGGTCAGCTCGGTGATGGCGGGCGCGGACAGCGTGTGCCTGGGCAGGGTGGCCTGGCCCGAGAAGCAACAGTCGAGGATGACCACCTTGGTGACGGCCTGGGATTCCTCCAGGGCCTCCCGGATGTCGGAGAACCGCAGCCCGGTGGTCTTCTGGGCGGATCCGCTCAACGGGGACTCGGCGAGCGCCAGGCAGAGCTCGTCCCCGTAGAGGCGGCCGTGGCCCACGAAGTAGAACAGAGCCAGGTCCGTGGCGTCCTCGAACCACCGCATGAGGTCGTCGGGCAAGTTGTTGCGCCGCCGCGGATTGCGGACGACCTGGAGCCGGTCCGCCGGGCTGCCCGAGGACCGTGGCCAGCCGCAGAGGGGGCCCTGGAGCAGATCGGTCATCCGGTCGAGACTGTTCCTGGTGGCCGAGGCCACGGGAGGCAGATGCTCGTAGTCCCACACGCCGACGAGAACCGCCCGTGAGCGTGCGTAGTCGTACAACGGCTCAGGCACTGTCACGGAGCAGCCGTTCGAGGATCTCCAGTGCCCGGTCCGTGTTCTCCAGCTCGATCTCGACCTGCTTGCCGTCGACGGTGATCTGCACCCTGAGGTTCGAGCGGCGCGAGCGCAGGAAGTCGGGCAGGGTCCTCACCGCTGCGGCCAGCGCGCTGCTGCCTGCGAGCACGGCCAGCACGTCGGCGGTGCCGAGCTCGCCGGGGGCCGGCGACGTGGGAATGACGCGCACGGTGATCCCGTCCTGTGCACGTAACCAGTCTCGGAGTCCCCAGAGTTGTGCTGGATCGGAGAGTGTCAGTTCGAGCATCCGAGGTGCTTCGGCTGTCTCATGTACCACTGGTTTCCCCCGGCCCCTCGATCCGTCCGTGCGCCTGCTCCTGCGCCTGCTCCTGCTCTTGCGCCCGCGTCCGCTCCTGCTCCGATCGCCGGTCCTCCGGGCGGAGTTCACCAGGCCTGGGTCCTACAGGGACCGGTGCCGGAACCGGCATGACCGTTGCGCTGTGCAGGTGTCGCCTCCGCGCTCGGGGGTCCGGACGTCGGTGCTTCCGGCAGCGTAGCGGTTTCGTCCACGCAAAGGAACACGGATGTCTGTTAGGAATGGGGGAGGCGTGACGCGGCCGGTCAGGCCCGCGGGCCGAGCAGACCGGCGTCCCAAAGCCGGCGTACGTACTGGTTCAACTCGACCCCAGCCGAGTCGAGTTGGCCTTGGTCGCCGTCGGCCACCGCCGAGGTCGCCAGGGCGGTGGTGGCAGCGAGGATCATCCGGCAGAGGAGCCGGCCCTCCGTGTCCTCGACCCCGAGGGTCCGCGCGACCAGGTCCACCACGGTGTCGTACAAGGGCGCCCGTACGGGCAGCACACCGGGACCGGCCGCGAACGCCTCCACCAGGCAGAGCCGGGCCCTGGGCCAGTCGGCTGCCAGGGTGCGGAGATAGGCGTCGACCAGCCGCTCGAACCGGTGCGGCGGGCCGTCGTCGGCACCGGCCGAGGGCTCGCTCTCGGCAACGGCGAACCGCTCCAGCACTTGGGCCAGGAGGTTCTCCCCGGCCGCCTGGTAGGCCGCAGCGAAGCAGTCCGCCTTGGACGTGAAGTAGCGGTAGAACGTCTGGCGGGACACCCCCGCCCGCCTGACGACGTCCTCGACGGTGGCGGCGGCATACCCCCGCTCGGTCAGTACCTGCGCCAACGCCGCGTACACGCGCTCCCGTTGGAGCGACTCCACCTCGTCGACCGGCAGGGCGCTCATGCCCCGGGGAAGCTTGCGCCGCGGTGTCGTCGTCATGGACGCAGGTTAGGGCCTGCCCGGAGGGTCGTGCCGCACCGGAGGCCGGCTACCGGCCGAGCTCGTAGTCGAACCAGATCCGATGGGTGCCGTCCCCGTCGACCGCGATGCCGCCGGTCCCGGTGATCCCGGCCAACGCGCCCGTTCCGCTGGCCGGCACGATGACGAAGAACTCGCCCTCCCTGCCTTCGCCCCGGGTCGTCGCGGAGTGCGCGAAGTTGAAGGCACCGGCCTGCCCGTGGAGCGTCCCCTCGAAGGACTCCATCGCGACATACGTCCCCGTCGCGCTGGACTGGTCGTACGCGGCGGTGAACAAGGTCGCGGATCGTCCGGCGATCTCGCCCTCGTACTGCTTGTCCATCGTGGCGACACCGACGGGCAGCGCCGTCTCGATCGCGGGGCTCGGCACCGGAGCCGGGGTGAAGTCGGCAACCTTGAACGTTCCTGAAGCTCGCATGCCCGGATCGTATGCCGCACCACTGACATCGCCACCGGACAAGCCGAGTTCGCGGTGCTCAGTTGCGGTACGCGGTGACTGCGACGGCGGGCAGGAGGGCGAGGGCGAGGATGCCTGCGGTCAGGGCGAGGGCGGGGTAGCTGGTGGCGGCCACCATGATGCCGGAGGCCATGCCCCCGGTCGCGCCCGCGATGGCGATGGAGACGTCGACCAGGCCCTGGGTCTTGGCGCGGGTCGCGAGCGGGACGGTGTCGGTGATGATCGCGGTGCCTGCCACCAGGCCGAGGTTCCAGCCCAGGCCGAGCAGGGCGAGTGCGAGGGCGAGCAGGGCGACGGAGTCGCCGGGGGCCGCGGCGGCGAGGATGCCGGCGGCGAGGAGGGTGATGCCGGAGGCGGTGGCGATCTTCATTCGGCCGTAGCGGTCGACGAGCCGGCCGGTGAGCGGGGAGGGCAGGTACATGGCGCCGATGTGGACGGCGATGACGAGGCCGGAGGCGGCGGTTCCGTGGCCGTGGTCGTGCATGTGGACCGGCGTCATCGTCATGATCGCGACCATGACGAGCTGAGTGAGGATCATGACGAGCGCGCCTAGGACGACGCCTCCGCGGGCCTCGTCCGGACCGGCCGGACCGGCGTCGGCGGCGGTCCGGGCGGCTGCCGCGTCGGCCTGCTCGGCCCGGGCGAGGCTGCGGGCCATGAGCAGCGGGTCGGGCCGCAGCCATACGGCGAGGACGACCGCGGCGAGGACGTAGGCGACGCCGGAGAGAATGAACGGTCCGGCGAGGTGGGGGATGCCGATGCGTTCGGCGAAGGTGCCGGTGGGGGCCGCGAGGTTGGGGCCGGCGACACCGCCGAGGGTGGTGGTGACCAGGACGGTGGACACCGCGCGGGCCCGGTGTCCGGGGGCGGCGAGGTCGGCCCCGGCGTAGCGGGCCTGGAGGTTGGTGGCGGTGCCCGCGCCGTAGACGAACAGGGAGAGGAACAGCAGCGCCGGGTTGTCCAGGACGGCGGCGACGATGACGCCGGCCGAGCCGATCGCCCCGGCGAGATACCCCGCCGCAAGTCCGGGACGGCGGCCGCGGGCCTGGGAGACGCGGCCGACGGTGACGGCGGTGAGGGCGGAGCCTGTGGTCATCAGGGCGCTGGGCAGCCCGGCGAGGTTCGTGGACCCCAGCATGTCCTGGGCCAGGAGGGCTCCGACGGTGACACCGGCGGCGAGCCCGGCCCCGCTGAGGACCTGGGAAGCGACCAGGACCCGCAGGATGCGGCGCTGGGCGAGGGCGGCATCGGGTATGCGGGCCGTCGTGTCGGCGGGTGCGATGTCGGTCATGCTTCTCTTCCGGCGGAGGGTTGTCGGTGGTGGGGCAGCGATTTGGGGGGCAGTCGCCGACGGGTGGCTCACCGCCCTGCCCCGCGTACTCGGGCGCTCCTGACGACTGCTGTGTTGCCCGGGCGGCGTCACTGCGCGGCAGGGGCGTCGTAGTCGTCGGCAAGTGGGCTGTGCCGTTCGGCGAGAGGGCCGACGCCGAGATCTTCGCGCATGAGCTTGCGCATCCTGGCCGCTGCTTTGCCGCGTGCCTCCCAGCGGGCGCGATCCTCCGGGCTGCTGACCGCACTTCCGTCGGCGTAGCCGTCGCAGATGCGTCGCAGGCAGTGGAACACGCTGTTGGAGGCCTTGACGACGGGTTCCGGCGCGATGAGCCACATCCGCTCCGAGGCGGTGCCCATGCCTGAATCCCGAAAGGCTTCACGCAGCGCCAGCGCCCGCTCGCCGTCGGAGGGGTACTCCCGCTCGGCCAAGGCCCGCAGGGTCTCACCGAGGGTCTTCACGGTGGTGGTGTACTGCGTGTAGATGTCCAGCCGCAGCCGCAGAGCTTCTTTGACATCCTCGTGCTTCCACCGATTCCTATCGGCTATGAGAGTCGCGCCGATGCCGATCGCGGCACCGGCCAGGGTGGAGAGCAGTGGCAACCAGTCCATGCGGGCCAGCCTGGGCCATCCCGTACCAACGGCACCAGACGGGCTGTGCGAACAGGAACGAGAGCACCCTCAGACGAGGGCGTGTTGATGTGCCGCGGCCAAGCCGGTCAGGTCCGGTTCACCGAACTCCGCGCGCAGGCGGGCGAACGCGGACACCTTGTCCCTGCCGAAGCGGGCGACATACCTGGCGTAGGAGTCCGCGGAAAGGAACTTCGGCGGATCGGACTTGCTGTGGAATTTGTCGGCGTACATCACCAGTCGCTCTTCGACGGTCACGGCGACGTAGTCCGCGACCGGCAGTGGCAGGCCTTGGCTTTCCACGTCGTGCTTCGTCAGTCCGACTCCTGTGTGGCACGAACAGAACCGGCAGAGTGCCTCCGGGAACCCTTCTGCGGCCAGGATCTCGTGACCCAGCAAGCCATGACGCAGATAGTTGGCTTCGTCGATTCTTCCGGTTTCGTCGATGAGTCGATAGACGCCGATGTCATGGAGCAGGCATCCGGCACGCACAAGATCCGCGTCGAGGTCGCGCCCTGCCGTCGCGATCAGCTTCTCCGCGATGGACCAGACGATCTCGCAGTGCGTGAAGACCAGATCGAACGCATCGCTGCCGGGTGCGTATTTTTCGTGCAACGAGCGGATTTCGGCGGGACTTGGCGGCTGCATCGCTCAATCCTAGGGGCTTACGTCCCGCTCACCGGGCGGACCACAGGACAATGCCTGCGCCACAGCTCCGGCCGCGAGTCCGCGGTGGGCCAATTTCCTTTGCCTCGCAGTTCCGCCGCCGCATAGGGTCGCCGCGTCCCAGGAGGTGAGGCCGTGACCACGTACGGCACGATACTGATTCCCGTACCGCTCGAACGGGCGGCTCCCGTCCTGCGCGAGGTCTGCGCGGCGGGCTACGCGATTCCCGCCGGGCAAGGATTCTGTCTCGTCCATCCGGACCGGTCCGTCGACGACAACGACGTCTTCGCGCTCGCCGGGCCGATCAGCGCCGAGTTGGGCGTACCGGTGCTGGCCGCCTTCCAGTACGACGGCGACCGGCTCGAGTTGGAGGTCTGGCGGGACGGAGTCCGCGACCACCGCTACGACTCCTGGCCGATCCGGGACGACGAGGACGCCCTCGACGAGCCCCTGGGTGCCGACCCCGCCGCGTTCCTGGACTTCGCCGCGGGGCCCGTGGACGGCCATCGCCTGGCCTCCGCGCTCGCGGACACCCCGATCGACGTGGAGGACATGGACGTCGACGGCGATCCGGGTTACGTCTGGGCCCAGGCCCTGCACTGTGACGTACTGCGCGCGCTCGGCCACCCTGACCAGGTGACCCGCCGCGCACAGTGGGACTACTTCCACATGCGCGGCGCGCCGCAGACTCTCGCGGAGGTGCTGGGCGGCACCGAAATCATCGCTCTGGGCACGGCCGACCGCCCGTTCTGAGGGCCCCGGCGGGCGCGGGGCGAGAGTCGGTGGCGCCGGGGGGCAGCGTTGTGCACGACGACTACAAGCCCGCCAGGGTCAGCAGCCGCTCCATGTGCTCGACGGGAAGAAAGGGCGAGGCACCCGCGGCCTCCGCCACGTGCTCCGAGGGATCGGCGAGGAGTCGGAGCAGGGAGGGCACCGGGAGACTGCGGTGGGGCGCGACCGCGCGGCGGACCTGCTCCTCGGGGTCGCGGGCCAGCTGCTCGGCGAGTGCCGGCGGCAGGTCCGGGTCGCGGGGCGCGAAGGAGCGGAGCCGGGGCTCCGGGTCGGTGGCGAAGCGGCGCAGGGTTTCCGGGGAGAACGTCAGAACCTCCGCCTTGTCCCACCAGAACGTGAACTTGTCCCGTCGGCGGTAGCGGCGTTCGATGTCCTCGGCGGTCTCGGGAGCGACCAGGTGCGGGGCGGTGTGCGCCATGGTGAGGCGGACGATCTCCTCCTCGTCGTCGAGCAGCCGGGCCACCGCATCGGCGGGAAGGTCCTCGGCGGCGGCCGCCGAGACACGGAAGCTGACGTAGGGCGAGTCGATGTGCGGCAGCGGGTCCGCGGTGACCCAGGGCAGGCGCAGGATTCTCAACTCCGTTGCTGCGAAGCAGTTTCGCATCCACTGCTCGACGGTTTCGTCGTCGGCGTCGTCACTCGGGTCGGGGATCGAGCGCGAGAGCTCGTGGACCGAGGTGTGGATCTGCGCCCGCTCGTGCTCCGACGTGTCCGGCCGGGCGAAGACCTTCACCCGGACGTTCAGGGCCGGATCGACGGCAAGGACCGCACGGACCGACGGCGGCAGGTCCGGATGCCGGGCGACCTGGGCACGTACCTCGCTGTTCGGATCACCGGCGAGCCGCTGAAGGGTGTCCTCGTCGAGAACGCTGTGGATCACCGCGCCCGCCCGGGTCACGGGGTCCGCGAGCAGAGCCGGCAGCAGGTCCGAGGGAGGTGTCGGATGCGGCCCGTGCGCGAAGTAGGTCGAACAGGCCGCGGCCCGCACCGTGGCCTCGGGATCGGTCAGCAGGACGCGGCGGACCGCTTCCGGCGCCTGTGTCCAGTGTCTCGCCAGCACGGCGCGGATCTTGGGGTCGGGGTCGGATGCGAGACGTGCCCGCAGGCCGGGCGGCGTGTGAGCACTCCGGGCCAGGTACTCGCGGACGTGTGGGTCGGGATCGTCGATGAGCTGCTCCAGCATCTCCCTCGGGGCGGTCTCCGCGCACATGACGAGCGCGGCCCTCACCCCCTCGTCCCGGTGGGCGGCCAGACGGATACGGAACCGGTCCGGCAGTCGGTCGTTGAGCGCCAGGCTGTGCAGAAGCCAGTGGTCGTCGGTCGCGACGATCTCGGCGACGATGTCCTCGGTGAGATCCGGACGCCTCGCCACCTGTCCCCAGCCCCGCCGCCATCCGAACATCCGCCGGACCATGGAGGGCGGCAGGGCGGGATTCGTCGCCAGGCCGTTCATCACCGTGTCGAGGTGAACGGGAGTGACTGAGTCGGTGTCCATGTGGTCAGGATGTCGCCAACTCCGTTGCGGACCAAACGAGATCGCGGACCGCCCGGCCTTGAAGGAAGGCGCTGTCGCCCTGAACGGAGAGGCACCGCGGTCCCCACGCCGTCGGTGGCATCCGAAGGGAGCATCCGCAGGGACGGACGACTGCCCCGCCCGGTGGCCCGACCACCGGTGAAGGCAAGGTCGCAGGTGAGCGATAGGGTCACCCGCGTGCGGTCCCGGCGAAGGCCTGCCGCGGACGGTACGGGAGGCCCGATGGGCGGATGGCGGAGGTTCGAGCGGCAGGAGGCCACGCTCGATTACTGGCAGATTCGCCAGGACGGGATCCGGTGCTTCCTCAAGTGGGGATCCGGCCGAAGCCCCGGCAAGGCCAGTACGACGACGCTGGACGACGAGGAACAGGCGCGGCGTCACGCGGCACGCAAGATCAGCGAACGTCTCCGCAAGGGGTTCACCGAGGTGGACCCGCCCTGTGATCCGGCAGAGGCCGAGGCCGGGACACCGGTTCTGGACTTCCTGACCAGGTCAGTCGGCCCACACGCGCCGGTCGCCCCGTACCTGCCGGTCGACGGCTTCGACGAGGTCTACCGCCGCGCACTCTCGCCCGATCACCCGCGGGGCTTCCTCGAGTACTACGTACTGCGTGAGCAAGGGCGCAGCGCGGTCCGCTTCGCAGTACGAGCCGACAGTCATCAGGCCGAGGTGGTCGCGGGTTTCCTGGAGTTCCTCTGCGCCAGGCGTGACCTCGCCTTCGACGGCCGGTCCCATCACAAGGTGCCGTTGCCGAGCCCGGTCGGGTCCTTCGACCACGCGCTGTTCTGCTCGCCGGCCCTCAGCCAGGCCTGTGCCGCACACCCGGAGGTGGCGGCGCGGGTGGCGACGGCCTTCCCCGTGTTCGACTGCGAGATCGGGGACGAGGACACGGAGGTGCTTGTCGATGCCCGCATCCACGGTCATGCCTCGCTGCCGTACAGCGACTGGGGACGCTCGCCGTATCCCGCCGTCGATCTGCGCTTCGACGTCGAGCCGTCGTACTACCGGCCGTCGCGGAAGTTCAAGGTGCACCGGGCGGCCGACCTCCAGAAGCTCATGGACCTGCTGCCGCAGGCATCGCCGCAGAGCTGGCTGGAGGTGCGGTCCTTCCGAGGAGAGACCAAGCGCCTCGAACCCGGCACCTCCCTGTCCTTCGCCGACGTGTTCTCCTTTCTGGCCGGTTGAGGCGCCGGCCCGTATTGCGACGCGATCACGGTTCCTCCCCTAGGACGATCAGGCCTTCTGTGCAGGTCAGGCGTGTGATCAGATCGGCTCCTACCGATGAACGGCGGCTCGGGGAGGGCCGCGAGGGAGGGGACAGCGTGATGCCTGGAAGTGCCACGGAGACAGCACAGTCGTGCCCGGAATGCGGCGCGGAGATCCGCGGCGACAACCGGTTCACCGTCTGGTGCGCCGCCTGCGACTGGAACGTGGATCCCGAAAAGCCGCGGCCGGAGCCCGGACGCCTGGAGCGGGCCCAGCGGGCCCTGGCCCAACGGCATGGTGAGCAGTTGCTCGCCGAGATGTCGAGCGGGCAGGAACCGCGCCCGCGGCGCGACGTCTCGGCGGTGTCGGCCACCGCACTCGCCCTGATCGTGCACGGTGTCACCCTCGCGCTTGCTGTCGGCGGCATCTGGTGCGTGGTGGCGGGCTGGGGTGGCATCGGCATGGTGGCGGGATTGATGCCCCTGCTGATGGCCTGGGCGCTCGCCCCGAGGGTTGGCCGGCTGCCCGACGACTGGCCGGTGCTGTTCCGGGCCGACGCGCCTGAACTCTTCGCCCTGGTGGACGAGGTGGCGGAAGCCGTCGGCACCCGGAGCGTGCACGCGATCGCCGTGGACGGCAGCATCAACGCCAGTGTCACGACGTACGATGTGCGCGGCCGGCGACTGCTGGTGCTGGGCATGCCGCTGTGGGAAGTCCTCACGCCCGAGGAGCGGATCGCACTGCTCGGCCACGAACTGGCCCACTACGCCAACGGCGACACGCGCAACGGCCTGGTGGTCGGTACGGCGACGCGGACCCTGGCGCTCTGGTACAACACCCTCCGGCCGCATCAGCACCCGACCGCGATCGAGATGGCCGTCGATGCCTTCTGCTTGGTGCCACGGCTGCTGGTCTGGGGGATGCTGGTGCTGCTCGTCCGGCTGACCTCCCGGGCCGGCATGCGGGCCGAGTACCTCGCCGACAGGCTTGCCGCCCGTACCGCGTCCACGCAGGCGGCGGTGGGCCTGATGGACCGGTTGCTCGTCTCCGGGTCGTACGGCGTCCTGCTGCGCAGCGAGACCAACCGTGCCGCCCTCGGCGGGCCGAGGTCCACCCGCGATGCCATGGCCCGGGCCGACGAGCTGTGGGGGCGGCTCACCGCATTCGCGGCGTCCGTCCCTGAGCACGAGTACGAACGGCAGCGGCGGGCCGGAGCCCGGCGCGGCCACCAGGTCGACGCCACCCACCCGCCGACCCATCTGCGGCGTGCCTGCCTCCTCGGCGGGGAGCCCTCGACGGCCGTGGTGGTGCCGCAGGACCGCCGGACCGGGCAGATCGCCGCGGAACTCGCCACGGCCCGCGCAGAGGTGGCCCGTTGCCTGCTGCGGGACGGCTTCGAGGACTGAGACCGCCTCGACGTCGGCCGGGTCGTCGCCGCCGCACGAGCTCGGGGAAAAGGCTTTGAGCGAGGCGGCGCCCCGCTGCTACGTTCGGGGCGGACCGTGAAGTCGACGTAGGGAGGTGAGCCCCGTGAACGCAGTTACCCGTGGGTGCTCCCTCAACCCGTCACGGTCCGGCGGCTGACGTCCGGTGTCGCCAGGAGCGCCTGAGAACAAGGCACTCCTGAAGGAGACTCCGATGAACACAAAGCCGTTCACCTCCGGTCCGGGCGAGAACGCGGTGGTGATCACGCGCGTCGCAGACCGGCAATGGCACGCACTGGACGACGATCTGGTCGTCGGCCGCGGACATGCGCAGCACCGGCCCGACGGACGCCTGTTCGTCAGCATCGACGCCTGGCACGACGCCACCTTCGACCGTCTCGCCGAGACGATGCTGACGCAACTGCCCGCGCCGCTGTACACGGTGGTCGACGAAGCCGACGCCGGGCTGACGGCCGGCTGGCGGCGGGCCGGATTCACGGTCCGGCGCCGCGAGTGGGAGTACGCCGTACCGACCGACCCACAGGTCACCGGACTCGGAACAGTCCTGCCGCCCGCGGGTGTGACGATCGTGCCCGCCGGCCGGACGGACGAGACGTTGCTGCGGGCGGTGGACCGTGCGATCCGTGACGAGGTCGAGGCGAGCGTCGGGTGGCAGTCGATGCCCGTGGAGGTGATCTCCCACCCCGAGGGCGACACCATCGTCGACCCGTCGAAGTACGCGGTGGCCGCGGCGCCGGACCGCTACCTGGGGCTGATCCGGGTGGTGAGGGCGAAACGGCCGCGTATCGGCCTGCTCGCGGTGTGCGCCGGCGAACAACGGCGCGGCATCGCGCGGGCACTGCTGGCCCACGCGCTGGAAACACTGCACCACTCCGGGTCCGCCGCGGCCTGGACCGAGGTCCAGGAGTCCAACCGGGCGGCCACAGCACTGTTCGAGGGCGTCGGCGCCCGGCGGCTGAACAGCAACCTGGAGCTGGTGCGATGACGAAGCACAAGAACGTCATCGAAGTCGAGGGCAAGGTCGTCGAGTGCCTGCGCAGCGCCATGTTCACCGTGGAGCTCGACAACGGCCACCAGGTGCTCGCGCACATCAGCGGAAAGATCCGCAAGAACTACATCAAGATCGTGCTGGAGGACCGGGTCCTGGTGGAACTCCCGCCGTACGACCTGACACGCGGCCGGATCGTGTTCCGCTACCGGAGCTAGCAGCGGCCGGCACCCCGCGCGGAACCTGATCCCAGGCCCCGGTCACGGCGTTTCGGTGACCGGGGCCTGGCGACGGCCCGTACGGCCGGAGTGCTCGCCCCGGAGGTCAGCTCGGCCGGGCGCGGGCGAGGGTGTCGAGGATCCGTCGGGGGAAGACGAGCCGCGGCAGGAGCCGGCCCTCGACGTCGAACTCGAAGGACAAGGACCGGATCATTTTCAGATCCCGGTGCGCGATGCGGACGAAGACCGAGGTGTCGGGAACGTGCCAACCCGATCCGAAGGGTCCGATCCGGTTGATCCTCGCGTGAATTCGGTTGCCGTGGACCAGGGCGGCACAGTCGTGCTCGCGGGCCTTGGCCACCGGGACGCCGCCGGCCCAGCGGCTGAACTCGTCGAGATATCCGTGCTCGGACAACTCCCGCAGGGTGATCCTCTCCATCCGTACGTCCTGTGGCCCGTCGAGGAACACCATGAGCTGCGGCACCCCCGTGCGGCGCCGCCAGTGGGCGGGGAGGTCCCGTACGACACGGTCCAGCAGGCGCACGACGTCCGCGCGTACCGCGGGATCCAGCGACCGAAGTTCTCCGAGCAGGTGTCCGCCGTCATCGTCCACCCCGCAAGGGTCCACGAGAACGACCACCGGCTCAACCGCCGGGACAGCGGGCCGCGTTCGTCTTCGTCCGGCCCACGCCGGAGGCACACGGCCGGCTTCGGTGACTCGGATCATGCGCCTGCCCCGTTCGGGGTGTCGGCGTGGCCTGCTTGACCCGTGCGGTCGGGGGCCGCAGAGTCTGGGTGCGGCGCCCCGACCGCCGGCACCCCCGCCCGCCGGGCACGCCCGCGCAAGACGCCCGTCCGGAAGACGCCGGGTGTCCCTGACCCTGGGGAGCAGCTGTGCCGAT
The DNA here is from genome assembly GCF_040296125.1 of Streptomyces sp. NPDC002265. Classification (NCBI taxonomy): domain Bacteria; kingdom Bacillati; phylum Actinomycetota; class Actinomycetes; order Kitasatosporales; family Streptomycetaceae; genus Streptomyces; species Streptomyces sp. NPDC002265. The sequence goes on from NZ_JBEOWS010000014.1 coordinate 32,053, forward strand.
GGCCGTCGACCTGGTCGTGATCGGTACGGCCATCACCTTCGGGCCCCTGCACAACAGCGCCTTCATCCTGCTGCTCGCGTCACGCCGCGGTGCCCGCAAGGGCCTTGTCTTCCTGCTGTCCTGGCTGGCCGACCTCGTCGCCGTGGTCGCCTGCGTGATGGTGCTGACCGGTGGCAAACCGCTCGTCCACCACAGCACGCCCTCGACCGCCGCGGTCGCCGCCAAGCTCGCCATCGGTGTCGGTCTGATCGTCTTCGGCGGCCATCGCTACCGGCAGCTCCCCCGCCCCTACCGGCCGCCGCACTGGACGGCCCGCATCGACAACGCCTCCCTCGGCACCGCCGCCGCACTCGCCTGGCTCCTCCAGCCCTGGGCCCTGGTCGCCGCGGGCGCCGCCACCGTCGTCGACGCGGACCTCTCCACCCTCACCGACTGGCTCACCCTCACCGGCTACTGCCTCCTCGCCACCCTCAGCCTCCTGATCATGCTGCTCTGCACCGTCCTGGCACCCGAGGCCGCCCGGAGCCGTCTGCGCGCCCTGCGGACCTGGCTCGAGACACACCAGGAGCAACTGATCGTCGCTCTCTCGCTCCTGGCCGGCCTGTGGCTCACCGGCAGCAGCAGCTACACACTCGCCACCTGACCACCCGCCCCCGGTTCCTCACGGGCGGGGCGCCAGCACTTCCAGGGCGCCGGTCTCGGTGTCGTAGCTGCGCAGCGTGGTGAGCCGTACCGACAACGGCGGCATCGGCAGCAGTTCGGGGATCCGCCGGTCGGCGAAGGCTCCGGCCCGCCGGGAACGGCCGAGGGTGACGTGCGGGCTCCAACGCGCGGGATCGTGCAAGGGGTTGAGGGTCTCGGGCGGGCTGTCCGAGCTCACCGCGTCCCACGCCCTGCGCTGCAAGTCGACCAGAGCGGAGTCGGGTTGGAGGGCCCAGGCCAGCACCGAGGTCGGCCGTTCGAAGCGGACCAGGCCGGTGAACCGCACCGGCAACGGCAGGGCGGCGGCCACCTCGGCAAGCTCCCAGCGGATCGGGGCGGTCAGCTCCGGGCAGCCGGCCAGGGTCAGGTGCGGACTGTTGGTCGGTGAGCGCAGGCGCGCCTGACTGGGCAGCCCCGCGTCCGCGAGCCGTCGCCAGGCTTCCCGGACCGCGAAGTCCGCCGACTCGTCCAACAGGACCTCGACCGTGCGCACCGGCGCAGCCTACCTGCGCCGGCCTGCGGCTTCCGCCACCCGCCGTCGGCACCTGCCGGCCTGCCGAGCCGCCGACGGACTACAGTGGGAAGGTGGGGTGAGAACCTACGGGCCATCGGGACCCAAGCCGGACAAGCACGGCGGTTCGCACGACGCCGGGCCGTCCCAGCACGCGTACGGGCGAGCATGCGTACGAGCGGCTTTCCAGCAGGCGGCCGTCGCAACCCTCCGGCGAACATCACGACACGGACCCGACACACCGGTCAGTGAGGCCGAACATGAGCGATCAGTTCCCGACCCCGTCCCAGGCAGAGGGCGAACGCGACGACGAACCGGAAGCAAGCCGTCCAGAGATCCCCCGAACGACCCCCTCCCAGGCTGAGGGGGAGGACACGGAGGACACGGAGGACGAGCAGGGCGTGGAGGCCGCCGGGCCGCATCCTCATGACAGCCCCGGTCCCGTGCGTCGGCAGGACGGCGGAAGGTGACGGCGCCCCGCGGCCTTCACCCATGAGAACGGTTCACCGACCGGCCTGCCGTGCACGGCCCGCACGGGCGCGTTTCACTGCATGTCGGCGAGATCGTGCACGATGTCCGTCGTGGCCGGGTAGAGCGCGGTGTACGACGCGTAAAGGCGGTCGTACGTGTCACGTGTGTGCGCCCGGGGCCGCACGGTCGTCGCGGTGACCGCCCAGTCCGTGTCCGGCGGTACGAGTCCGAGCCCGACCGCGCAGAGGAGGGCGTCGCCGTAGCAGGCTCCGATGGTCTGCGCCGGTACCTGCTGCTCACGGCCGGTGACGTCACTGACGATCTGCGTCCACAGTCCGCCCTTCGTGCCGCCCCCGACGGCGACGATGCGCCGGACCGGGTCGTCGGGGTCCTCCAGGAGGCCGAGGATCTGGCGGGCCCCGAACGCGATGCCCTCGTAGGCGGCGCGGAAGAGGTGGCCGCGCGTGTGCCGCAGCGTCAGGCCCGCCACCACGCCTCTGGCCCGCGGGTCGAAGACCGGGGTCCGCTCGCCGGCGAAGTACGGGAGCATCAGCAGGCCGTCCGAACCGGGCGGCACGGCTTCGGCCTCGGCGACCAGGGTGTCGAAGGACGCTCCCCCGGTGACCTCCTGAAGCCACTGGGTCAGGGAACCCGAGGTCGACATGCCTGCGGAGATGGTGCGTCGGCCCGGCTCCACTCCGGCCGTGGTCCACAGTCCCGGGTGCGTCCGGTAGGTGTCCAGGATCTGCACGATGAACAGGGTGGAGCCGTACATGAGCATGAGGTCGCCCGGGTGCCGTACGCCTGCGGAATGGGCCTCGGCCCAGGCGTCGACGGTGCCGGCGCAGACGGGTGTGCCGACGGGGATCCCGGTGGCCTCGCAGGCCTCGGGTGTCACCGTTCCCACCACCTCGTGGGGGTGGACGAGCCGGGGGGTCTCCAGGTGGCCTGCGATGTCCGGCAGCCAGTCCTGCGCCCAGCTTCCGGCGTGGATGTCGTACAGGGGGTCGCACTGGCTGGCCGTGTGGTGGTCGAGCACGTAGGCCCCGGTGAGCTTGGCGGCCACGTACGAGTGGGAGTTGTACCATCTCGTCGCGCGCGCCCACTCCTGTGGCTCGTTGCGCTGCATCCACAGCATCTTCGGGCCGACGGCCTGGGTGCTGAGTTCCTTGCCGCAGCGTTCGAGGACGGTGTCGGCGCCGAGCCGCACGGTGAGGTCGCGGATCTCCCGCTCGGCCCGGCCGTCGATGCCGTAGAGGATGGCCGGTCGCACGGGCTCCCCGTCGCTGTCGCAGAGCAGCAGGCAGGGGCCGACGCCGCTGACGCAGAGTCCGGCGAGGGTGTGCGCGCCCGTCCGGGCCGTCAGTTCACGGGCCACCGCGGTGAAGTCGTCCCACCAGACGGTGGTGGCGTCCACTTCCGCCCAGGACGGTCTGGGCAGCGACATGGAGTGCGGGCGCACGGCTGTCGCCGTCACCGATCCGTCCAGGGTGGTGAGTACGCCCTTGGTGCCGGCCGTACCGATGTCGATGCCCAGCACGAGTTCGCTCATGGCGAGGTGTCCGTTCCGTCGTCGAGGCCGCGGGAGGAATCCTGTGAGGACAGGATGCGGGCGTCGGCCGGCGGGCGCTCCGAGCGCGGGACGAATCCGATCGGGTATGCGTCGTACGTGGTGAACCGACAGGTGCTCCACTGCGGCTCCGGCCGACGGCAGACACGCGTGCGACGCACCGCGTCCGGCGCGGTGCGTCGCACGGGGTTCCCGTCCGGCGCGGGCCGACGGCTTCCCGGCCGTGACCCTGGTGCGGGGGCCTAGTAGGCCGTACGCCCGCCGCGGGTGCCGCCGCCGTTCGTGGTCACGAAGTAGAAGGTGGTGCCGTCCAGCACGTCGGTGGCCACCACCTGGTAACCGGCGCCCTGCGTGACCAGGGTCCAGTGGTCCTGGCAGTAGCCGTGCGCGGCCCAGCACACGGCGACCCACTGGCTGCCGCCGGAGTCGATGCGCAGGTTGATGTCGTTGCAGCGTGAACTCGTCGTGTACGTACCGCTGTAGCCGTTGGGCGGCAGGCTGATCGCCACCGACCCGCCGTAACAGGTGACCGCCGCCTGGTCGGCCCCGGTGGTGGCGGCCGACGCGGTGGCCGGCACCAGGAAGGAGAGGAACAGCGCGCTCGTGGCCAGGATGCCCAGCCGACGCGTACGGAGCCCTCTCACCCGTATACGAGCCATGATATGTCCTTTCGTTTTGAAGTACCGGGTCTGATTTTCGGTCACGGAATTCCGCTCTTTACAGAACCCGTCTCGATGCTGTCTTTGTGGCTGGCTTGAAGGCATGTTCCCAACGCCCGACACGGACTGTCATGCTCATTCGATTCCAGTGAAGATTCGCAGGTGCATCTAGGGGGAGACAGCGGATGCTTCGCTTCCATTTCACTGCCGAGGACTTGGCGCGCACGCGGGTGGCGGCCTCGCCTCATCCGTTGTGGGAGATCGCCGCCAGCCTGCACAGATTCCAGACCCGTAGCGGCAGATGGAACTATGCGAATTGGTACGACCGTGCGTGCGGGAACCTTCAGGAAGCGGGTCTCGCACTTCCGGTGAAAACGATGTTGCTGCCGCTCTTCCCGCGCGCCCGCTATTTCGCCGACTTTCTCACGCCGTTCGAAGGCGTCGACGGTCTGGAGCCCGCGCTGGAGGCCATACTCGCGACGCCCGACGAGCAGGTGAACGACGAGATGGCCATGGCGGCCCGGGCGAGCCGGGTGCCGTCCTGGACGTCACGCGTCGCCGAGAAGCCGCTGCGCGAGGACCTGGTGGATCTGCTGCGCGCGTATCACCGGGCCGTCATCGCTCCCCATGAGGAGGACATCCAGGAGACCTTCCAGGCGGAGCGCGCCCGTCACGCCCGGAGCATGCTGGCCGAGGGCACCGCCGGACTGCTCGCCGACCTCTCGCCGGCGATCCGCTGGCGGCACCCGGTACTGGAGGTCCCCGACTACCCCGCCGAGAACGAGGTGCATCTGGGCGGCCGCGGACTGCTGCTCATCCCGTCCTACTTCTGCTGGAAGGCTCCCGTAGCCTTGGCGGACCCCCGGCTTCCCCCGGTTCTCGTCTACCCCGTCCACCATCTGCTGACGGCCGCCTCGACCCAGGACGAGGCCGCCCTGCACGCCCTCCTCGGCCGTACCCGCGCGGTCATCCTGCGGGCCGCCGCCACCGGGGTGACCACCAGTGAGGCGGCCCGCCGGGCCGGGGTCTCCACCGGAACCGCCACCCACCACACCACGGCCCTGCGGGACTCCGGCCTCATCACCACCCACCGGCGCGCCAACAGCGCCCTGCACACCCTCACCACACTGGGAGCGGCCCTTCTGGGCGGCGACGCCGTCGGCGAGTGCCGGTGAACCTCGGCGGATCAGGAGCGGTCCGGACCGAGAGCTTCGCGGACCGCGGCCAGGATGGCCTCGGTGTCGGCGCCCAGTGCGCGGGCGGAGGAGGTGAAGTCGCGTGCGAGGGTGGCGAGTTGAGAGGTGTAGGAGCGGTCCGGGCCGGCCGGGGGCGCCGCGACCCGGGAACCGGCGCCGCGACGGGTCCGGATCAGCTCGGCGGCCTCCAGCTCGCGGTAGGCGCGGGCCACGGTGCCCGGTGCGAGGCCGAGGTCCATGGCCAGCTGGCGCACGGTCGGCAGCCGGTCGCCCTCGGCCAGCCGTCCGGTGACGATCAGCGCGCCGAGCTGGGCGCGGATCTGCGCGTACGGCGGTACCTGGCTGGTGGTGTCGACGCGGATGGCGGGCTCATTCATGGTCGGGCCACTCCCCCGCCGCATCGTCGTTGACGGACCGGGGGACCACCAGGGTGGCAAGGGACCAGCCAACGGTGAACAGGTTCAGCAGGGCCAGAGGGTAGAACACCCAGAAGGTGAGCGCGCCCATGGCCCCGGCGCAGCCCGTGTCCGTCAGCGAGACGGAGACCATCAGTACGGCGTACAGCTGCTGGCTAGACACCAGCAGGCCCCAGGCCCCGGTCACCGCCCACGCGCGGTCGCGACGCTGCTCCTCCCCGCCCGGTCCGTGGGCGATGCGGCGCAGGGCCCACACACAGGTGGGAGTGGCGACGGCGAGGGCGCCGAACATCGGAAGGCTGTAGTACAGGCCGGGCCAGGGACCCAGGGGCACCTGCATCCCGTTGCAGGTGACGGTGACGACCTTCCCCGTGCTGAAGATGCGGTCGGGGTCGATGGAGGCCGTGGCGGCCGCGATCGCCAGCAGCACGGTGAGGGAGACCCCCTGAAGTGCGATCAGGGGGCCCATGCGCGGTGGCACATGGTCTCTGACCAGGCGTGGGGCCAGACTCGCGGTGCGCACCGCGTCCTGGGGGACCAGGGTCAGCGCGTCGGCAAGAAGGACGCCCGCCACCGCGCACAGACCGAAGGCCGTGATGCAGAACACGACGCGTTGCTCGAACTCGATGTGCACCAGCGTGGACAGCGCCTGTGCGACGACGATGCCGATGGCCAGGCCGGACCAGCGGGCGTAGTGGTCCGCGTGATCGAGTATGCGGCGCTGGAGCGGGGCGGCATCGAGCATGGGGATCCCCTCAGATCATCTTGTACCAAGCGGCGAGTACAAGATGCCGGAGTCGGAATCTTGTGTCAAACACGCAGTACAAGATGAGGTCTCGCTGCTCATCGCAGCAGCGTGTGCACCAACTTCACGTCTGCCTAAGGCAGTTACGAAGAGCGGCGGCCTTCACAGGAAGGGGAGGCCCCCTGAGGGGAGGCCCCCTATGGAGTACCTGTCGTAGATCTCCAGCAGGTCCTCGTCCTCCGGCTGGTCGTGCACGTCCGGCGCCGACCAGCAGGCGGCGGTCCATTCCGTCAGGGCGCGCAGGCCCTCGAAGCCGGAGGAGTCGGCGGTGTGCGACAGCCCGGACGTGAACCACGGGTCCCGGACGACCGCTTCCCTGAGGACTGCACCGCCCGGTCCGAGGATCACCTGGCGCCGGGCATCACCCAGTCCGGGTTCCAGGAACTGCTCCACGGCGTCACGCAACGCTCTGCCCAGGAAGTCGCCTCGGAGTTCGCGAGGACGTTCGTCGTCGACGATCCCGTGCATTCCGATCGCCGGGATCACGCGGCAGGCGCGCACCACTCGCCTGCGGGCCGCGGAAGGCAGCGCGGACCAGTCGTCCGGTACGGCGCGTCCCGCCAGCGCCGCCCGGGCCCGTCGCTCCGCCGCTTCGACCTCGTCCGCGGCCACCGCCACGACCGTGAGCCGGTCGGCCGCCGCGTCCTGGTGGCAGGCGAGGACCACGACGGCCATGGGTTCCCGTGCACGCACCTGTCGTCCTTGTCGGTCGGGTCGCTCCTCGAGGTCGCGCCGGGCCCCTCACCATCCCGCGACAACACTGTCCGCGACGGCTCACGGCTTGCGCACCACCGTGACCCGCTGTGGAGTTCGCGCAGGCCACACGCATATCCTGCACGGCCCGACACTCCGCGCACGACCGGGCCCGGCGTCGCTCGCCCGCCGCCGGACTCCACCACCCAGTCCCGGCGGACCGTCCACACCCTGCCGTCCGCCGTCGCCCCCCGCACCCCGTCCAGCACCCCCGGACCCGCGGCGGTCACCAGGCGCGAATCGCCCGCGGCCGCGAAGCCGAACACAACCGCGCGAGTTCGCGTTCGGTGTGCGGCCGGGCGGCGGGCCGGGGCGTGTACGCGGAGAGCGCGGACGCTGCCGTGTCATCGACCCGTCCTCCGTCCACTCATGCACTGTGCATCTTCTCGGGCGGCCGTGCAGGCGGTATCCGGACGTCGACCTCGCGGACGGCTCCGGGGAATTTCGACCGGCGCTTCAGCGGCGCCCGGCAGACTGCGTGCCGGACAGTCCCGAGCCGCGCGGTCCCGAGCGCGCGGGGCCCGGCCCCGGCGCCCCGTACGGCGCGGCCGCAGCGCACCGGGCCGCACCCCTCGACCCCGGGTTCAAGGAGAGAGACCGTCGTGCGAATCGCCGTGACCGGCTCGATAGCCACCGACCATCTGATGTCCTTCCCCGGTCGGTTCACCGACCAACTGATCGCCGACCGGCTGGAGCAGGTGTCCCTGTCCTTCCTCGCCGACCGCCTCGACGTACGGCGAGGCGGTGTCGCCGCCAATATCGCCTTCGGGCTGGCCCGGCTGGGACTGACTCCGCGTCTGGTCGGAGCCGCGGGCGTCGACTTCGAGGAGTACGGGGCCTGGCTGCGTGCCGCCGGGGTGGACACGGACTCGGTCAGGATCAGCGAGACACTGCACACCGCCCGGTTCGTGTGCACGACCGACGAGGCGCAGAACCAGATCGCCACCTTCTACGCCGGTGCCATGGCCGACGCCGCCAAGATCGACCTCGCCGCGGTGGCCGTCGACTGCGACGGTCTCGACCTGGTGCTCGTCGGCGCCGACGCCCCGGAGGCGATGCTGCGGCACACCGAGGCCGCCCGGCGTACCGGCATCCCTCTGGCCGCCGATCCCTCGCAGCAGCTCGCCCGGCTGACCGGCGCCCAGGCCCGGCAGCTCGTGGACCACGCGCAGCTGCTGTTCACCAACGGGTACGAGTCCGCCCTGTTGCAGGAGCGCACCGGATGGAGCGAGCGGGACATCCTGCAACGTGTCGGTACGTGGGTCACCACCCGGGGCGCGGACGGCGTCCGCCTGGCGCGGTGCGGTCAGCTCCTGCGGGAAGTGCCCGCCGTCCCCGTCGCGGAGATCGCCGAGCCGACGGGGGCGGGGGACGCGTTCCGTTCCGGATTCCTCGCCGGCCTGAGCTGGGAGTGGCCCGAGGAGCGGGCGGCGCGGCTCGGCTGTGCGCTGGCGTCGGTCGTGCTGGAGACCGTCGGCACCCAGGAGTACAAGGTGCTCGCGGCGGATCTGATCGACCGTGTCGAGCGCGCGTACGGGCACGACGCGGCCCGTGACATGGAGCCGCGTCTGGCGAAGCTGTCATGAGCGGGCCGCGGAAGAAGCCGGCCGCCCACACCGCGGGAGGGCGTTCATGAGTTCCGTGCCCGAGGCGCCGGCGAGCGGCGTCCCCTCGTTCTCCTTCGAGTTCTTCCCTCCGAAGACCGGCCTGGGCGAGCGCACCCTGTGGAACGCCGTCCGCCGGGTCGAGTCCCTCTCCCCCACCTTCGTGTCCGTGACCTACGGCGCCGGGGGCTCGTCGCGCGAACGGACCGTCGAGGTCACCCGGCGCATCGCGGCCGAGACCACCCTGCGGCCCGTCGCCCACCTGACGGCCGTCGGGCATTCGGTGGCCGAACTGCGGCACATCATCGGCCAGTACGCCGACGCCGGGATCAGGGACGTCCTGGTGCTGCGCGGTGATCCGCCCGGCGATCCGAACGGCCCCTGGACGCCGCACCCGGCGGGTTTCACCCACGCCCGGGAACTGGTCGAACTGGTCCGCTCGCTGGGGGACTTCACCATCGGTGTGGCGGCCTTCCCCGAGATGCATCCGCGCTCGCCGGACTGGGACAGCGACATCCGGCACTTCGTCGCAAAGTGCCGGGCGGGAGCCGACTACGCCGTCACCCAGATGTTCTTCCGCGTCGAGGACTATCTGCGGTTGCGCGACCGGGTGGCCGCGGCCGGCTGCGACGTCCCGATCATCCCGGAGATCATGCCGGCCACCGACGTCCGTCAGATCCGCCGCTTCGCCGAACTGTCCCACGCGGCCTTCCCCGAGGACCTCGCCCATCGCCTCGACGGCGCCCGCGACGACGCCGAAGAGGGCCACCGGATCGGCGTGGAGCACGCCACCGCCATGGCCGCGCGCCTGCTCGCCGAGGGCGCACCCGGCCTGCACTACATCACGCTCAACCAGTCGACCGCGGCCCTCGACATCCATCGCGACGTGCTCGCGGGGCAGGTCACAAGGAGCTTACGGATCAGCTGAATTCACTGGCCCAGAGGGCCGCCGCCTACCCGCAGGGCCCCGACGACCTCCCGGAGGAGGTCATGCGCCGGCACCGCTGCCCCTCGCGGGGGCGGTGGGCGGCGCACCGCAACACCTGCGGGCACAGCGGTGTTTCCGTCGACGAGAGCACAACGCACCCCTCCTCCCCCTCCTGTCGGCGGGGCCGACCATCGAGAAGGAACCTTCATGGATCTGCAGCTTTCCGGCCGGGTCGCCGTCGTGACCGGCGCTTCCAAGGGCATCGGACTGGCCGTCGCCAGCACCCTCCTCGAAGAGGGCGCCAAGGTCGTGGCCACGTCCCGCAAAAGCACCCCGGAACTGGATGCGCTGGCCGGCCCGAACCTCGTGCACGTCCCGGCCGACTTCATGGACGAGGACGCGCCGGCGCAGGTCGTCGCCCGCGCCGTGGAGCAGTTCGGCGGGCTCGACATCCTGGTGAACAACGCCGGCGGCCCGCCGCCCGGGGTGACCCTGCCGCGTGGCTCGTTCCTGCACGCCTCCGACGAGGAGTGGCGTGCCATGTTCGAGTTCAACCTGTTCTCGGCCGTGCGCGCCGTCCGTGCCGCCATCCCGCACCTGCTGGAGCGCGGCGGCGGCGCGATCGTGAACATCTCCTCCGGCAACGCCCGGCAGCCCTCGCCGATCAACGTCGACTACGGTGCCGCGAAGGCCGCTCTGAGCAACGTCACCAAGGTGCTCTCCGGCGAGTTCGCACCCCGGGGCATCCGCGTGAACACCGTGTCCCCCGGTGTGGTGCGCACGCCGTGGTGGACGGACGAGGGTGGCGTCGCCGACATGATCGCCTCGCAGGCCGGCACCGACAGGGACAGTGTCATCGACAGCGTCGTCCCGGAGATGCTGAACCTGGCCACGGGCCGCTTCGTCGAGCCGCAGGAGGTGGCCGACGCGGTGGTGCTGCTGGCGTCGCCGCGCTCCGGCAGCACCACGGGTGCCGAGTTCGTGGTGGACGGCGGGCTCCTCAAGGAGCTCTGAGCACCACCGTGCGCGAGGGCCGGTGAACCGCGGCCCCCGCGTACGGGCCCGCCCGGTCCGCCGCTGTCACCGGCGGATTTCCCTGGCCGGTCATCGGGCGGGCAGCCCGGCACCGGACGCTCCGGTCGTCCGCCGATGACCGCTCCCGGACGGCTGCAACACTCTGCGCCCGGACGGTGTTCTTCTCAGTGATGGACGACAAGGCAGAGCAGCTGACGGATCTCCTGGCGGCACACCTCGAAGTCGGCTTCACCGAGCTGGTCCGGGTGCACGCCGGGGCGGTGCACGCGTTCCTGTACCGCGTCTCCGGCTCCTTCGCCGAGGCGGACGACCTGGGGCAGGACACGTTTCTGCGCGCCTACACGGCCCTCCAGGACTACTCCCCCGCACGGCGCCGTGAACTGCGTCCGCGTGCGTGGCTGATGACCATCGCGGCGAACGTGTGGCGCAACCACGTGCGGACACGCAAACGACGGCCGGCCACGGCCGGACTGCCCGTGGAGGAGACCATGGACGTCTGGCCGGACCGCAGCCCCGGTCCGGAGGAACGGGCGGCGACCACGGAGGACCGGTCGCGGCTGGTCACGGCCCTGTCGGCCTTGCCCGAGCACCATCGCATACCGGTCGTGCTCCACCATGTCGTCGGAATGAGCTACTCGGAGGTCGCCGAGGTGCAGGGATGTGCGGTCGGCACCGCCAAGGCGCAGGTCTCCCGCGGGCTGGCCGGACTGCGACGCCTGCTCGAATCGCAGCCCACGGCGCTGAAGGAGGTGACGATGTGAACGAGAGCAAGGACGACGCGGTCGCGCGGCGTCTGCCGGATCTCGCATCGTCCGCACCGGAGGACTTCGCGCTGCGCGTACTGCGCCGTGTGGGCATCTCCGAGGACCACTACGACAGTTACGTACACCTCGACACGGCCGCGGGCGGGCTGTTCGTGGCCGCGAGCCGACAGTCCGTGACCGGCGCATGCCTGGACTCGGCAGGCCTGACCGCGACCGCCTTCGAGGAGCTGCACCGCGCGCGCACCGGCCGCTCGGCGATCCCGGGCAGCAAGCCGTTGCCCGGGATCGTCCCCGCGCTGCGCACGGGCCGGGCGCGCCGACTGGCGATCGACCTGTCCGGGCTGCCGCAGGAGCAGCACGCGGTCCTTCAGGCCGTACGCAACATTCCGGCGGGCCAGTTGCGGCCACTGAGCTGGATCGCCCGCGAGGCCAGCGCCGCGAGTCCGCCCTCGGCCTCCGACATCCTGCACGCGCTGGCGGCCAATCCCGTCACGGTGCTCGTACCGTGCCACCGGGTCACACACGACAACGGAGCGCCGTGCGACGCGGCGTACCTGCCCGAGACCGGCGAGGCCCTGCGCAGAGCCGAGCACATCGACATGCGCCGGGTGACGGAGCTGTCCCGGGCCGGCGCGGTCTTCCTGGGCAGCGACACCACGTTCATCTACTGCCACCCGACCTGCGCCCACGCCCGCCGTATCACTCCCGGGCACCGGGTGCACTTCCGCACCCCGTACGACGCCCGCGAGGCGGGTTACCGGGCCTGCAAGAGCTGCCGGCCCCTCACCGTCTGACCCGGCGCCGTCCGGCCCGGCGCACCCACCGTGCACCGCACAGCACCGCAGAAAGGTCCGTCCATGCGTACCCCACCCACCGCTGCACTCGCCTCGCACCGGACCCCGCTGGGTCCGCTGACCCTAGCGGCGACCGACGACGCGCTGGTGCTGTGCGCCTTCGACGGCCGCGAGCAGGCGGTGGCCCGGCTCACCCGGGCCGGCCTCGCCGACGTCGCCGGCCCCGGCCGGCTGCGGATCATCGAGGAGGCGGGCCGTCAGGTGGACGCGTACCTCGAAGGCCGCAGCCGCGCCTTCACCGTGCCCGTGGACCTGCGCCTGGCCACCCCGTTCGGCCGCACGACCGTACAACGGCTGGACAGCCTCCTTCCGTACGGGGTGACGGGCACCTACGCCGGGCTGGCCGCCGCGCTCGGACGGCCGCGGGCCGCGCGGGCCGTGGGCACCGCGCTCGGCGCGAACCCCCTGTGCGTGGTGCTTCCCTGCCACCGGGTCGTCGGCGCGGGCGGCCGACCGACGGGCTACGCCGGCGGTGTCACGGCCAAGCGGTTCCTGCTCGACCTGGAGTCCGGCGGCACCCCCGCGGCCTCCCTCTGAACCGGCGGGCGCCGGAGCGATCCCCCGTCTGCGGCGCCCTTCTCCTTCCACGACCGCGGAGCCGACAGTGACCAGTCACCACACCCCACATCCGCCGGGCCCGGAGCACGGCCGCACCCCCACCGCGCCCGGCGCGGGCACCGACGACGGCATCGAACCACCCGCCGTGGACGCGCTGGACCGGCCCACGCTGACCACGGCGCTGGACGCCGACGGCGTCGCCGTCACCCCGCCCCTGCTGTCGCCGCGCGCCTGCGCGGAGATCCGCGCGCTGTTCGACCGGGACGAGGTGTTCCGCAGCACCGTCGACATGAGCCGTCACCGCTTCGGAAGCGGCCGCTACCGCTATTTCGCGGCCCCGCTGCCTCCGGTGGTGGCCGCCCTGCGCAGACAGCTGTATCCGCCGCTGGCCCGGATCGCCAACCAGTGGGCCGAGCGCCTGGACGGGCCCCGGTTCCCGGCGACCCACGCCGAGCTGACGGCGGCGTGCGCCGCGGCCGGACAACTGCGGCCCACTCCCCTGCTGTTGCGCTACGGCCCGGGCGACCACAACTGCCTGCACCAGGACGTCTACGGCGAGCTGACGTTCCCGCTCCAGGTGGCGGTGATGCTGGACCGTCCCGACGTCGACTTCACCGGTGGTGAGAGCGTCTTCGTCGAGCAGCGTCCGCGGGCCCAGTCCCGTCCGATCGTGAAGCGGCCCGGCCAGGGGCAGGGGCTGATCTTCGCGGTGCACGACCGTCCGGTCCCGTCGACGCGCGGCTGGAGCCGTTTCATGCTGCGCCATGGAGTGAGCACGGTGCACGACGGCCGACGGCACGTCCTCGGCGTGATCTTCCACGACGCCCCGTGACACCCGCGCCGGCCGGTTCTGGCCGGTGCCGGCCGGGAGCCGCATTCCGGCCATCGTCCCCGTGGACGACGCGCCGCCGACGGCGGGCGGGTTAGCGTGCGGGGGACGGAAGATCGGCAAGCGCCACGGCGACGGGGACACCCATGGACATCATCGACCTGACGGCCTACGGCGACCGCTTCACCGCCGACCCGCACCCGTTCCTCGCCGAACTGCGCGAACAGGGCCCGGTGCACAAGGTGCGCGACGCCAACGGCGGAGAGTTCTGGCTGGTCGTCGGCCACGAGGAGGCCCGGGCCGCGCTCGCCGACCCACGGCTGTCCAAGGACATGCGCAAGCTGGGCTGGGACCTCTACGACGCCGACCTGGTCGGACGTCACATGCTCATCTCCGACCCGCCCGAGCACACCCGGCTGCGCAGGCTGGTCAGCCGTGAGTTCACCCCGCGCCGGGTCGAGGCGCTGGCACCACGCGTCCAGGAGATCACCGACGGGCTGCTGGACGCCATGCTGAAGCAGCCCGCCGGGCGGGCCGACCTCGTGGCATCGCTGGCCTACCCGCTCCCCATCACCGTCATCTGCGAACTGCTGGGCGTGCCCGACATGGAGCGTGAGGAGTTCCGGCGCTGGTCCAACGAGGTCGTGGCGCCCACCAGCGAGGAGGCGGCCTTCCGGGCCTTCGGCGAACTCGGCTCCTTCCTCACGTCGTTGATCGAGAAGAAGCACCGCACGCCCGGCGACGATCTGATGAGCGCGCTGATCCGCACCACCGAGGAGGACGGCGACCGGCTGTCGTCCGGTGAACTCGTCGGCATGGCCTTCCTGTTGCTGGTGGCCGGCCACGAGACCACGGTCAACCTGATCTCCAACGGAGTGCGCGCCCTGCTCACCCACCCCGAACAACTCGCCGCGCTGCGGGCCGACATGAGCCTGCTCGACGGCGCCATCGAGGAAATGCTGCGCTACGACGGTCCGCTGGAGTCGGCGACCAACCGCTGCACCACCGAGCCCGTCGAGATCGCCGGCACCGTCGTCCCCGCCCGGGAGCCGGTGCTGATCTCGCTCGCCGCCGCCCACCGCGACCCGAACCGCTACGAGGCCCCCGACACCTTCGACATCCGCCGCGAGGCCCGCGGCCACCTCGGATTCGGCCACGGCATCCACTACTGCATCGGCGCGCCCCTGGCCCGCCTGGAAGGCCGGATCGCCCTGCGCTCGCTGCTGGAGCGCTGCCCGGAACTCGCCCTGGACACCCGACCGGCCGCGCTGGAGTGGCTGCCGGGACTGCTCATCCGCGGCACCCGCACCCTGCCCGTCCGTTTCGCCTGACGGCCGGGCGCGGCCCGTGCGGCCACCCGTTCGGCGGATCGCGGTGGGCACCGCCCCTTTCCCGGAGGCCGTATCGGAGGGCGGGCGACCCGACCCGCGCCCCGGAGCCGTCCCATGCTCCTCCGGCGGTCGTATGGTTCATGGTGATTTATGGTGACTCAAGGAGGATGCCCCTACCGGAGGTGCAATGATGCGCGCCGCGGCAGCGATCGTCTCCCTGGCTGTCAGCGGGGCGCTCATCGTCGCGACATCGGCTTGTGACCACGGCGGGTCGGCGTCCGCGAACGCCCACTACGGCGACTGCCAGGTATCGGGGCACTACGGGGAGTTCCACCTGTCACCCCAGACGGCGGGCGCCCTCACGGTCAGGACGACCCTGCCCGCGCCCGGCTGGTGGAACGGCAAGACGCCGGACTCCGTCACCAGCGGCTACGAGTACTGCATGGCCGCCAACATCGCCTACCGCTCCGGACTCGACCGGGTGAAGGTGGTGAACACGCCTTTTCCGGAGATCGTGTCCGGCAAGACCAAGAACTTCGACCTGGCCCTGGCACAGATCACGATCACTCCGGAACGGGCCAAGGTCGCCGAGTTCTCCGAGCCCTACCTCTCCTCGACCCTGGGGGTGCTGATCAGGGACGGCGAGAGGATCAACGAGAAGAACGTCCGTGACGTGCACATCGGAGTGGCCGAGGGCACCACGGGCGAGAAGTTCGTCAAGGACCGACTCAAGCCGACCAAGCCCGTCACCACCTTCCCCAACGATCCGGACATGGTCACGGCGCTGGAGGAGGGCCGCATCGACGCGGTCGTCCACGACACGACGATCCTGCTGGCCTATCCCCAGAAGCGGGAAGGCAGGGTGCGCATCGTGGGCCAGTACCGTACCGACCAGGGGTACGGCGCCCTGTTCCCGAAGGGGTCACCCAACAGAAAGGGCGTGGATCGCATCATGAGGCAGCTGATCGACGACGGGACGCTGGCCAAGCTGTCGGCGGTCTATCTCGGGGCAGCCTTCGGCCAGGACCCGGCCAAGATCCCCTACTTCACGGTCCAGGAAAGCGCCTGAGCGCTCCGGACCGCCGCACACCCCCGGGACGTACCGCGGTCCGGCCTGCGCCCCGCATCACAGCTCCGCCATCAGCAGACCGCTCAGATCCCCCGGGGCTCCGGCGTCGAGCGCCTGCTCGGCCCAGATGATCTTGCCCCGGTCGGTGTACCGGGTCCCCCAGCGGCGGGACAGCTGGGCGACGAGGAACAGTCCACGGCCCCCCTCGTCGGTGAAGGCCGCGCGGCGCAGGTGCGGGGAGGTGCTGGTGCCGTCGGCGACCTCGCAGATCAGGCTGTCGCCGTCGCGCAGCAGCCGCAGTCGGATGGGGCTGGCTCCGTACCGGACGGCGTTCGTCACCAGCTCGCTGAGGATCAGCTCGGTCGTGAAGGCGGCCTCGCCGACCCCCCAGGCCTCCAGCCTGCGGATGGCCTCGGCGCGGACTCTGGGTACGGCCGCGGGGTCGTGCGGCACCTCCCATTCCGCGACCTGCTCCGGGTCGAGCAGCCGGGTGCGCGCGACGAGCAGGGCGACATCGTCGCTCGACCGGGTGCGCAGCATCGCGTCGAGCACCACCCGGCAGGTCTCGTCCGGGGTGGCACGCTCCGCGCCGGCGAGCGCCTCCCGCAGCATCTCGAGCCCGACGTCGATGTCACGGCCACGGGCCTCGACCAGGCCGTCGGTGTACAGGACCAGCCGGCTGTCGGCGGCCAGCAGGAGCTCGGCCGTCTCGACCGGCAGGCCCGCGCCCGCCCCCAGCGGCGGGGCGACGGGGACGTCGGGAAACGTCACCCTGCCGTCGGGCGAGACCAGCGCCGGACCGGGATGCCCGGCCCGGGCGAGGACACACCGCCCGGAGACCGGGTCGTAGACCGCGTACAGGCAGGTGGCACCGGTGACGGCCTCGGTGTTGCCCTCGGCCGCCGCGTCCTGGTCGATCCGGGTGATCAGGTCGTCCAGATGCCCGAGGAGCTCGTCCGGAGGCAGGTCCAGGGCGGCGAAGTTGTGTACCGCGGTCCTCAGGCGGCCCATCGTCGCGGCGGCGTGCAGACCGTGTCCGACGACGTCGCCGACCACCAGGGCCACCCGGGCGCCCGGCAGCGGGATGACGTCGTACCAGTCGCCGCCCACCCCCGCCTGGGCGGGCAGGTACCGGTGCCCGACCTCCAGGGCGGAAAGTTCGGGCAGCGCGCCGGGCAGCAGGCTGCGCTGGAGGGTGACGGCCGTGGTGTGCTCGCGGGTGTAGCGGCGGGCGTTGTCGATGCACACGGCCGCCCGGGCGGCGAGCTCCTCGGCAGGAGACAGGTCGTCCGACTCGAAGGGGTCCTGCTCCGAGCGCCAGAACTCCACGATCCCCAGCGATCGGCCCCGCGCCTTCAGCGGCACCGAGATCATGGAATGGATCCCGTATTCGATGATCTTCTGGGCTCGCACCGGATCCTGGGCCCGCCATCCGTCGGCCACGGCGAGGTCCCCCAGCAGGACCGGCCGGCCGCTGGTCATACCGATGACCACGGGGTTGCCGGACACGTAGTGCATCAGCGTCCCGACGGAGTAGAGGGGCGCGCGGTCCTGGATGCCCGCGGCCGCGACCCGCCGCATCTCCATGCTCGCCCCCGCCGGTTCGCTGCCGCGCAGCACGGGCTCCATCAGCTCGATCGTGGCGTAGTCGGCGAAGCGCGGGACCGCCACTTCGGCCAGTTCCTCGGCGGTACGGGTCATGTCGAGGGTGGTGCCGATCCGCGTGCTGGCCTCGTAGAACAGTTGCAGGCGCCCGCGCGCCACGTCCGCGCGGCCCGCGAGGGCGCTCAGCTCCGTCGTGTCGCGCAGGGTGGCCACACTGCCCCCCTTCAGGCCCACCGGCCGCAGGTTGACCGCGAGCAGGACGTCCCCGGCCAGGAAGACCTCGTCCGTGACCGCCCGGTCCGATTTCAGCAGTCCGACCAGGGCCGGACTCAGCCCGACCCTGGTGACCGGCCTGCCCTCGGCCTCCGGCGGCAGTGCGAGCAGCCGGCGCGCCTCGTCGTTGACCAGCAGCAGCTTTCCCTCACCGTCCAGGATGATGACGCCTTCGCGGACCGCGTGCAGCACCGCGTCGTGGTGCTCGTACATGCGGGTCATCTCCACCGGCCCCAGACCCCCGGTCTGACGCCGCAGACGGGCGCTGACCAGTGCCGACCCACCCGCGGCCAGCAACAGCGCGACACCGCCCGAGGCGAAGATCACCGGCAGTTGGTCCTGCACCACACCGGACACCTTGCCCACCGTGACCCCCACGGTGACCAGCCCGACGGCGGTCCCCTTCTCGTCGAAGACGGCCACCGTCGAGTCGACCGCCTTGCCCAGACTGCTGTCGAACGTGGTCTGGTGGGGCTCGCCCTCCAGCGCCTGGCCGTAGGAGGTGGAGACGTGCTTGCCGATCTGGTTCGGGTCGGGGTGGGTCCACCGGAAGCCGTACGGGCTCAGCGCCACGACGTAGTCGACGCCGGTCTTCTTGCGTACGGCCTCGGCGTGCGGCTGGAGCGCCGCCGTCGGGTCGTCGCTCTGCATCGCCTCCGCGGTGCCCGGGGCGTTCGCGAACGACTCCGCCGCCACCAGTGACCGTTCGGCGGCATCCTCGACCGCACGGTTGCGGTCCTGGAACACCAGCACCACCACGGCCGTGGCGATGAGCAGCAGGACGACCACCAGCTGCAACAGGAAAACCTGACCGGCGACGCTGCGCGGAGTCAGCCACGACCACATGCGCCGGCCGGCCGACCGGCGACGGGCCTCCGGGCCGGCTTCCGGTGGCACGGCCTTCGGCGGTTCGGCCTTCGGCGGTACACGGCCGTCCCGTCGGCTCGCTGGGACGAATCGCCCAAGTTTGCCCATTTTCTCAGTATCGGGGAGCAGCCCGCCGGGCGCGGCTCAGAGCGAAGCCGAACCGGTCCGGCACGAGGTCCGGACCGGGTGACGGACGGCGCCGTCAGTGGTAGGCGTGCACCACGGCATGGCCCTTGCCGCGGCCGATCATCCACCGGTTGACCGGCGTGGTGAGCACGAAGGCCAGAACCAGGGAGAGCGCGAGGGAGGCCCAGAAGAGGAACTGACCGAGGCCTGCGTCCATCGCTCCGGGCACGGCCACGATGACGGTGTTGTCGATCACTTCCATGACGGCGATGGACACGGTGTCCGCGGCCAGCGCGACCTTCAGCGCCTGACCGAGCGGCAGTCCGGCACGCAGCACGCCGCGCATGGTCAGGGCGTAACCGAAGACGAAGGCGAGCGCGATGGAGATGACGACGGTGGTCGCGTTGTGCAGCCCCGCTGCCGTACCGATGACCATGCCGAGGACCTCACCGATGGCGCAGCCCGTCAGACAGTGCAGCGTCGCCTGAGCGGCGGTGCGCCAGGACGTGCCGGAGCCATGGTGGGCGTCGTGCTGGTGCTGGTGCTCGTGGTGGTGGTGTGCGCCGTGGTCCATCGTCGGCCTCCCCTTTGCCGGATCCTGTCACCGACCCGAACCATATACCCCCCTGGGGTATTCCCGTCCCGTCTGGACCCGTCCGGACTTCTTCACTGACACAAGATGTCAGTGAACCTCCGGACAGTGGTGCCATGATCCTCAGTCACCACTCCCGCCGGGCCGAGCGGCTGCTCGTGCCCGCCGCCTTCGCCACCGCGCTCGGCAACAACGTCCAGCTCATCGTCGGGGCACTGCTCCTGATCAGGGAGCAGCAGACCATGATGGCCGTCGGCTGGCTGTTCATCGCCGTCGCCGGGCCGCAGGCCCTGCTGTCACCGTTCTTCGGCCACCTGGCCGACCGCTTCGACCGACGGGCCCTGTGGATCGGCTGCGATGTCACCAGCGCGGCGCTGGCCCTCGGGCTGCCGCTGTGGCTGGCCTGCGGTGGCGCCCCGGGCTCCGGGATCTACGGCGCCAATCTGGCGCTCGCCGTGATCGGTGCCCTGTTCGTTCCGGCCAGCTCCGCGCTGGTCAAGGAGCGGATTCCCGCGGAGCGGCTGCGGCGGTTCAACGCCCGCTACGAGATGGGGACCCAGGCGGGGATGCTGCTGTCGGCGACGGTCGGCGGGCTGTGCGTCCAGGCGTTCGGTGCCATGCCGCTGCTGGTGTTCAACGCCGGGACGTTCATGGTCTCGGCGCTGTGCGTGTGCGCGGTGGGACGTCGTCCGGACCGAGTGCCCGCGGCCCCCGTCGCCGGAGAGCAGCCGCCGTCCCGGACGACTGCGCGGACGCCGCTGCGGATGCGTCGCTTCATCCTGCTCTACGCCCAGGGAAGCGTGGTCGTCACCGTCTTCAACGCCCTGCTGCCCACCGCCGTGCTCAGTGAACTACACCTAGGGGCAGGGGCGTTCGGGGTGGTGGATGCCCTCGGGAGCCTCGGTTTCCTGGCGGCCACCGGTGCCTACCGGATCGTCAGCACACGCAGTACGGACCTTCGTATCGCCGTCGTCGGCTTCCTGCTCGTCGGTGTCGGCCTCGTACTGCAGAGCCAGTTCGGGATCGCCGGATACCTCGTCGGGGTACCCCTGGGTGCGTTCTTCTTCGGGCAGGCCCGGATCGCCTCCCGCACCATGCTGATGGCCTCGGCCGACGACGCCTCGGTCGGCCGGGCCTTCGGGCTGGCCAACGGCGGCGGGCTGGCGGCCACGGTCGGGGTGATGTTCCTGGTCGCGACGGTCACCGACCACAGCGACACGCGCTACGGCTTCGCGGTCCTCGCCGCCCTCGCACTGCTGGCGACCGTGTCCGCCGGACTGCTGCTCAGGTCGCCGGCCTCCGCCCGGCCCGATGCGCGCGCCGGCCGGTACCGGTCGAGCACGGCCGCGGCCGTCTCAGCGATCCTGCGGCGCAGCTCCTCGGGGGCGAGCACCTCGACGTCCGGCCCCAGCGACAGCAGTGTGGGCACCGCCAGGTCGACCGATTCCAGCGGCACGGTCGCCGTGACCCAGCCGTCGGCGTCCGGCGGACCTGCCGAGGCCTCGACGGCGCGGACCAGTACCGCGTCCAAGTGATCCGGCAGTGCGGCGAACAGTGCCGGAGCGATCCGCAGCGAGACCTGAAGCCGGAGCCTGCGGGCGTCGTAGGCGACGAGGTAGTCCTGCCAGTGGGCCACCAGGTCGAAGCCGTCGGGGCGCTCGAAGCCGTCCTCCCGGACGTCCAGGCGCAGGATCGACGACACCCGGTACGTCCGTACCGTGCCGTCCACCGCCGCGACCAGGTACCACACGCCCGCCTTGAGGACCAGGCCGTAGGGGTCGAGTTCACGCTCGACCTCCTGCGGCTCGGCCCAGCGGCGGTAGCGCACCCGGATCCGCCGCTGGTTCCACACGGCATCGGCGAGGGCCACCAGAGCCGGCGGGGAGTCCTGTTCCCGGTACCAGCCGACGGCGTCCAGGTGGAAGCGCTCGCGGATCCGGCCGGCCCGGTCCCGCAGTGGCGTCGGGAGCGCCGCCGTCAGTTTCAGCTGCGCCGCCGCGAGCACCTCGCCCAGTCCCAGGTCGTCCGCCGCGCCGGGCATCCCGGCCAGGAACAGCGACTCGGCCTCGTCGGCGTGCAGTCCGGTGAGCCGGGTCCGGTAGCCGCCGAGCAGCCGGTAGCCGCCGCGGTGCCCGGCGTCCCCGTAGACCGGGATGCCCGCGCTGCTCAGTGAGTCGATGTCCCGGTAGACGGTCCGGGCCGAGACACCCAGCTCCCGGGCGAGCTCGTCGGCCGTCAGCCTGCCCCTGTTCTGCAACAGGAGGACGAGTGAGAGGAGCCGCGCCGCACGCATGCACGGATCATCCCAGGTCCGGGCTCTCGGTGTACGGGCCGGTCCGACCGGGCCTCGGGCGGGGCGGACGCCAGCGGCATACGGCGCGTGCGGCCGGCCGGGCCTCAGCTGCCCGTGGCGGCCCGGTCGAGCGCGGCGAGTGCGGTGGCGGCCTCGTCCTGACGTGGGCTTCGCAGCTCGGCGAGGGCGTCGTGGGCGGCGGCCAGTGTCCGACGTGCTTCCGGATGGCCCAGCGCGCCGAGCACCCGGCCCAGGTCGAGCCGGGCCTGTTCGGCCCAGGCCGGCATCTGCGCGGTCTCGAAGGAGGCGAGGGCCTGCCGCAGCTGCGGCTCGGCCTCCTGCCGGCGCCCCAGGGCCGCGAGGTCGTTGCCGATCTGCTGGCGGGCGACCGCGTGGTACAGCGCGATCAGTTCGTCCGTACGGCCCGGGACACCCGTCCGGCAGATCCGTTCGCTGCGGCGGTGGATGTCCAGGGCCTCCGCCGGTCGGCCGATCTCGCGCAGCAGGGTGCCCAGGGTGTTGAGGATGGTCAGCTCGGCCAGCCTCGCCTGCGGGGAGTCCTGCGAGGCGAGGCAGCAGGCCGCCTCGCGCAGTCGCGTGTGGGCCTCTTCGGTCCGGCCCTGTCGTTGCAGCGCCCCCGCGCCGTAGCCGAGCGCCCAGCCCTCCTGGAGTACGTCCGCGCTGTCGCGGGCGGCCGCGAGGGCGGCGTCGGCGGAGACCAGGGCGGCCCGGGGGTCGTGGACGCAGAGGTTGTGGGCCCAGGCGAGGTAGTTGAGGTGGACCGCCTCCTCCCGCCTGCTGCCGAGTGCGCGGGCGGAGTCGGAGGAGCGCCGGAACACCTCCACCCACTGCTCCCAGTGCTGGTTCAGGTCGGAGAACCAGTGCATCGCCTCCGCCGTGTCCACGACCTGCCGGTGCCGGCCGGTGTCGTGCGCCCGGCGCAGCGCGGCCAGCCACTGGGCCCGCTCGGCCTCCAGCCAGGCCCGCGCATCCTGCCGGGTGGCGGGTGCTCCGTCCGGGTCGGGGTCGCCGGAAGGCGCCTTCCCGTCGTGGTCGACGTCGAAGTGCAGCGCGGCGGCGGTGGCCCGGCGCAGCATCCAGTGCGTGGTCCGGTCGAGGGCGGTGTCGCGGACGGCGGGGCCGTCCTCCGCCTCGACCTGCTCGGCGGCGTAGAGCCTGAGCAGGTCGTGGAAGCGGTAGCGCTCGGCGCTGGGGTCGCTCTGGAGCAGCCCGGCGTCGGCCAGTTCCTCGGCGCAGTCCACCGCCTCGTCGTAGGACAGCCCGGCCAGGAGGGCGCCGGTCTCCGGGCTGAAGTCCGCCCCGGCGGCGAGTGCGGCGCGGCGCAGGAACGTCCGTGATTCCGTGGACAGTTGGCGGTACGAGAGGGCGAAGGCGGCGCGTATCCGCAGGCTTCCGGCCTGGAGAGCGTCAAGTCGCCGGCCCTCGGCGGCGAGCCGGGCGACGAGCTTGCCCAGGCGCTCGTGCGGGCGGCTGAGGAGGCGCTGTCCGGCGATCCGCACGGCGAGGGGCAGGTGCCCGCACAGATCGGCCAGATCGCGCGCGGCCTGCGGTTCGGCCCGCACCCGTGCCGGGCCGACGATGCGGGTCAGGAGTTCCACCGACTCCTCTCGGCGCAGCAGGGCCAGATCGCAGCGGTGGACGGACGTCAGACCCGCCAGGGCCTGGCGGCTGGTGACGATGGTCAGCGACGCGCCGGTGCCGGGCAGCAGCGGGCCGACCTGGGACTCGTCGGTGGCGTTGTCCAGCAGCAGGAGCAGCCGTCGATCGGCGGCCAGGGAACGCCACAGGCTCGCGCGGTCGTCGGTACCGGCCGGTATCGCGGCGTCGGCGATTCCCATGGCACCCAGCAGCCGGGCCAGCGCGTCACGCGGAGTGGTCGGTTCGGCAGCCATGCCGTGCAGGTCCAGGGCGAGCTGCCCGTCGGGGAAGTACGCGGCGAGACGGTGCGCCGCGTGCACCGCGAACGCGGTCTTGCCCAGTCCCGGCTGGCCGGCGACCACGCCGACCACCGGCCGGTCAGGACCGGCGTCCTGCGCCAGATCCAGCAGCCGGGCGAGTGCAGCGTCGCGGGCGGTGAAGTCCTGGATGTCGCGCGGCAGGGCCAGGGCGACGGGCACGGCCGGGCCTTCGGCCGTGCGCGGGCGCGGGCGCCCCAGCGCTGCGGCCGCCTCCAGCCCCGACGCCTCGTCGGCGTCCAGTCCCAGAGCCTGGGCCAGCGCCTCGACCGTACGGCGCTGCGGCCCGCGGGTACGCCCGCGCTCCATGTCGGCCAGCGCCCTGACGCTCACCCCGGCGGCGTGCGACAGCGCCTCCTGGCTCAGTCCGGCACGAGCCCGCAGGAAGCGCAGCCGCTGCCCGAAGTCCTCCGTGGATGGCGTGCCACCGCGCACGTCGGCGCCCCCGATCATCCGGCTCGTGCGGCTCGTCCGGACGCGAGCCCTCCGGCAGAAGTATGACGGACGGTAGTTCTGCCGGTTGAACCGCCTGGGGCGCGAGAGCAGTTGGTGGTCGACTGAGGGCAGGCGCGGGACGCCTCCTCCCCGACGGACAGGATCCGGGCGGCCGGTCCTCCACGGACGGTGCCGCCGGACCACGGACCCCGTGCGGACCGGGGACGGGCACCGACCACCCGCCGCCGAACGAGAACCGAAAGCGCGCGACACACACGCGCGCCGAGCCCGAAACGGGGAGACCTCTCATGAACAGCAGCCAGGAGCAGGCCACCGGAATCTCCCGGCGGAGCGTGCTGGCGGCGGGTGCGCTGACCGCCGCCGCCGTGGCCTACCAGGCGGGCCGGGCCCCCGCGGCGTCCGCCGCCGCCAAGCCCGCCATCTTCTACGCCCCCCACCAGGACGACGACGCGATCGGCCTGGCCGGATCGATCCTGGAGCACAAGGCGGCCGGACGGCCCGTCTACCTCGTACTGGTGAGCAACGGCAGGAATCCCGATCTGGCCCAGCGCATGAACGCCGACCCCTGCCCCCTGACCACCTGGGCCACTCCGCATCCGTGCGCCGCGGGCGGCAGGCACAACCTGTCCTGGCCGACCGACGGGACCTCCATGATCGTCGCCGGTCGGACGGCCGAGTTCATGGCCTCCGCGAAGGCGATCGGCGTGGACAAGGTCATCAACTTCAAGGTCGTGGACGACGGGTTCGACACCACGTCCGCCTACAACAAGCTCGTCGACCGGATCGACGCGAAGGTCAGGGCGCTCGCCGCGCAATACCCGGGCGCGTCGCACAAGTTCACGGCCGGCTGGCTGGAGCACACCGAGACCCACAAGGCGTGCAGCGACGTGGCCTACCGCCTGATGAACGACGGCACGATCTCCGACGTGCGCTTCAACCACGTCTACGCCTACGAGCGCCCCCTGGACCAGCGCGCGAACGGCGCGGCCTACGTGCTCGACATCCCCGGCTCCCACATGACCAAGAAGCGCAACGCGATGTACGCCTACAACACGTGGGACCCCAGCCGGAACCTGTACGCCCTCGGCTATCACAGCGTCCCCGAGCTGCTGGAGGCCGCGCACGCCGATCCGCGCGAATTCGTGTACACCCTGCCGTCCGACTACCGGCCGGGCAAGGGCAACTGAGACCGGGCGACCGGAATCCGCGCCACTCCATCCGTACGAACTCGGCCGCGGCACGAGCCGCGGCCTCGCACCACTCACGGGAACCCTCCATGAACCTCACGCGTCACCGCTCCTTGCTGCTCGCCACCGCGGGCACGGCCCTCGCCCTGTCCCTCACCGCCTGCCAGAGCGACGACCACACCGACTCGGCGCCCGCAGCCACCACTTCGGCGACCGGGAAGCCGGCCGACGACGGGCAGACCGGCACGTCCGGCGCGACGGGCTCGACCGGTCCTGCGCACTCGACGGCGTCCAAGGGCTCGACGGACCGCACCGCGGGGGACGGCTCCACGGGCTCGACCGGCGAGCAGGCGTCCGCCACCACCCGCGTCTGCACCGCGAGGGACGTCACCGTCACCGCCGCCACACAGGGTGGCGCTCCGTACACCCACATCGTCCTCACGGCGAAGAACACCTCCGGCCGCTCCTGCCGGCTGGCGGGCGCGCCGCACATCCAGTTCCTGGAGAGCCACAAGCAGGACGTCCCGGCCGTGGCCAAGAGCAAGCCGGCCGCACCGGTCGTGCTCACGGCGGGCGCTCCCGCCTATGCCGTGGTGAGGCTGTCGGACGGCGGGGTGGACGAGGACAACGAGCCCGTGTCGGCGTTCTCCGTCATCCTGGAGGGCGACTCCACGGTCATAGCCGTCACCGCGCCGGGCAGCGCAGGCATCGCCGTCGACCCGGCGAAGGCCCTCACCGGCTACTGGACCCCCGAACTCCGCAATGGCGCTGACGACTTCTGAGTCACTCCGGGGGCATGACGGCTTCCGAGTCACGCCGCAGGCATGACGACAGCCCGCCTGCCCGGGCAGCGACGGCCCTCTCCA